>JAJFVH010000092.1 GCA_021371875.1 Bacteroidales bacterium | reverse complement strand
ATTTCTTTCGTTTTACCTGCATCTACCAGTTGCATACTGCCTTTAGGTAAATTTAGTTTTTCAAGGACAGAATCATTTTCAGTTTGCAACAAAATATCTGTCAGGGCATTACCCATTCCTAAGATTTTCTTCATAAAATTATTCGTTTATTTTCACGCAAAGATATTGTATATTTCAGGAAAAGCCATTACTTTTGCAGCGCATTTGTAAAAAAATGTTGATAAAATTCTTCCTTAGCTCAGTCGGTTAGAGCATCTGACTGTTAATCAGAGGGTCCTTGGTTCAAGTCCAAGAGGGAGAGCAAAATAGTCGTAGCAATACGGCTTTTTTTATCAGGTTTAGACAAAGGTTTATAGGCTGGAATGCAATTTTTTCCGCCTCATTTTTCCAATGAAAGTTGTATAAATCATAAATTTGTATTACTTTTGTCAGGCATTTGAAAAAAAGAATATAATAACATTCTTCCTTAGCTCAGTCGGTTAGAGCATCTGACTGTTAATCAGAGGGTCCTTGGTTCAAGTCCAAGAGGGAGAGCAAAAAGCAGCAAGAAATTGCTGCTTTTTTTGTTCGATACAAGAATTACAAGGCTATGAAATTTGGGTTATTAGCAATGCTATAAATAAAATAAAAACTTACCTGAAAAATCAGATAAGCTTTTATTTTGAACAAGGTGGAGATTACCGGACTCGAACCGGTCACCTCGACACTGCCAGTGTCGCGCTCTAGCCAGATGAGCTAAACCCCCGTGCTCGATTTTCAAATTGCGGCACAAAGATAAGCAAGATTTCGAAATTATTACGTACTTTTGTAAATAAAATTCACAAAATATCTTTCAGCAACTTTGTAACAAAGTAATTTCATTGTGTATTATTTTCTTCTTCTACATAATCTGTCAAAAGCAGTTAATACAAATCAAAAAAATCAATTCATGCTGATATTCAACACGACTTACAAGGTTTCAACAAGTGTAAACGATAACTGGTTGAAATGGATAAACGATCAACATATTCCGTTTATGCTCGAAACGGGTAACTTTACAAAGCCACAAATTGCAAAAGTAATTGGCAGTGAAGATGAATCAGGTGTATCGTTTTCTGTTCAGTTTCAGATTGAGGATATGAACGCACTCATGCTTTGGCACAGGCAGCATGTTACTGCTTTTCAAAATAATTGCGCCACACAATTTGGCGACGAGGTTGTTTTTTTTACCACAGTTCTTGAACTAATCGATTAATGGAAAAAGAAAATATAATTTTAGGAATCGACCCGGGAACAACCATTATGGGCTATGGCATTCTGAAAGTTACAGGAAACAAAACCGAACTTTTAGCAATGGGAGTGCTTGATTTAAAAAAATACAAAAACCATTATCTGAAACTTCAACGGATTTTTTCAAGAACCCTTTCGTTGATCGACGAATTTCATCCTGACAGCCTGGCCATCGAAGCGCCATTTTTCGGGAAAAACGTTCAGTCAATGCTAAAACTGGGACGCGCTCAGGGTGTAGCCATGTCGGCAGCGCTGTACAGGGATGTACCTATTACCGAATATGCTCCTTTGAAAATTAAAATGGCTATCACCGGAAACGGTAATGCTTCAAAAGAACAGGTTGCCGACATGCTCCGCCGGTATCTGAAAATACCTCAGGAAAACATGTTACCTCAGCTCGATGCAACCGATGGACTGGCAGCTGCTTATTGTCATTTTTTGCAAATCGGGAAACCTGTTTCTGAAAAAGCGTATACCGGTTGGAAGGATTTTATCGCTAAAAATCCCGGAAAAACTAAATAGAGTAAGACTGGGAAAAATATTCTTTTTTACTCTATAAACTCTCAAACCCTCAAACTCGAATACCATGTACAAAATCTTGTCAATCAACCCCGGATCAACTTCAACCAAAATAGCCATTTACGAAGATGAGAAATTGCAAAGTCTGCATACAATCCGTCATTCAACTGAAGATCTTGCAGATTTTCGTCGGATCATTGATCAATATGAATTCAGAAAGAAGATCATATTGAAAAAATTGGCAGACGATGAAGTCGATTTAAAAGAATTATCCGCCGTGGTGGGCAGGGGAGGGCTTATGCGTCCTATCGAATCGGGCGTTTACGAGGTGAACGATAAGATGATTGAGGATTTAAAAAATGGAGGCGAACATGCGAGCAACTTAGGCGCGCTTTTAGCCCGTGAAATTGCAGAGCAGATTCCCGGTTGCCGCGCGTTTATTGCCGACCCAGTGACAGTTGATGAATTACAGGATGTGGCGCGTATCAGTGGCTTGCCCCAGTTCCCGCGCCGATCGACATTTCACGCCCTGAACCACAAAGCTATCGGTCGAAAATATGCCATGACCATTGGCACAACTTACGAAAAGTTGAATTTAGTTATCGTTCATTTAGGAGGTGGAGTATCGGTTGCCGCGCATCGACTTGGAAGAGTGATAGATACGAACCAGGCTTTGGATGGATTCGGGCCTTTCTCGCCGGAACGATCGGGGACAATGGATGCAGGGGCATTGATCAGGGCATGTTTTGAAGGAAAATACAGTCTGGAAGAGATACAGAAAATGCTTGTTGGGCGGGGTGGATTAGTGGCACATTTAGGTACCAATGATGTAAAAGAAATTGCACAACGGATTACGAATGGTGATTTACATGCCAAATTAATTCTGGAAGCAATGGCTTATAATGTAGGAAAAGAAATTGCTGCAATGCTTGCCGTACTCGAAGGAAATACTGATGCTGTGATTCTGACAGGCGGGATTGCCAACAATCAGTTTGTGGTTAATTATATTAAAAAAATGATTGCTCCTCTGGCTCACTTGGTGGTGTATCCCGGCGAAGACGAAATGGAAGCGCTCGCAATGGCAGGATTGCGGGTACTGAGAGGCGAAGAACCAAAAGAATATTGAGTTTGAATGTTAATAAAATAAGAAAGAATATTTTTTCATTCTTCCATTTTTTCATCTTTCAATTCTACTGTCTTTTTCCGGCTTATTTTTTCTTCCCAAAGCACCCACATGCCAAAAATTACAACATAAAATAAATACTTAAACAAATGTTCATGCAAAATATCAAACCATCCGGGATGTTGTTCAATTATCGCGGTAATTGCTGCAATTCTGAATATATTAAACAGATACACTACAACTAATCCGGCAGGGATGTACCAAAGTTTCCTTATAATAGGGCCTCTGTAAAAAGCGATAATACATATAAAAATGTAAGCCTGTTTTAAACCGGTACAAGCCCATACAATGCGCACAGCTGTATTATTTTCATGATGCAACATGTTGTTGGGTTCGAGTTGTACAGAAAAGCCTAAAGTTTGAAGCAAGTCAGCGGTAACACGAGCTACATGACTTGCCAGGTAGTTAAACGGCGCCGAAATATCCAACCCGAAAAAAGTAACAAGTGTGTCCGATTCGTCGCCTAAAACAGTAAATTTCCAAAAGAAATGTGATGCTACTAAAATTACAACAAAATAAATGACTCCACTGTAAGGAGCTATTTTGGCCGGTAGTTTCATTTTTTTGTTCATTTTTATTATCAGCTTATCAAAATGTGTTCGAAACTCGTGCAAACGGAACTTTGTCCAACGAACAAAAATCATTTTTCATATATTTGAAATAACCGGTGATGGCAATCATGGCTGCATTATCAGTTGTAAAAGCGAAAGGTGGAATAAACACTTTCCATCCATATTTTTTGGCATGTTCAGAAAATGCCTGACGCAAGGCTGAATTTGCAGAAACACCTCCTGAAACAGCTATATGTTTAATGTCAAGTTCTTTAGATGCCTTTCGCAATTTTTTCATTAGTATTTCAACAACCGTAAACTGCAACGAAGCGCTTAAATCATTTATATTTTCGGCAATAAAACCGGTATTTTCTTTTTCTTTATCCCGCAATAAGTATAAAAAAGATGTTTTTAAACCGCTAAAACTGTAGTTATAATCGGGGATATGCGGCTTATTGAATGTAAATGCCTTGGGATTCCCATTTTTTGCCAACCTGTCGATATGCGGGCCTCCCGGATAGGGCAGTCCCATGATTTTCGCACATTTATCGAAAGCCTCACCGGCAGCATCGTCAATCGTTTGTCCAATAACTTCCATGTTGTTAAACGAGCGCACAAGTATGATTTGAGAATTTCCACCCGAGACTAACAGGCATAGAAAAGGAAACTCCGGTTTTTGCTCATCCGGTTTTCCTTCGCTGATGAAATGAGCCATTACATGAGCTTGCAAATGATTAACATCAATCAAAGGGATGTCAAGCGCCTGGGCAAAACCTTTGGCAAACGAAGTCCCCACAAGTAATGAGCCTAACAAACCCGGTCCCCGTGTAAAAGCAATGGCATTCAAGTCGGTTTTGGACACTCCTGCTGTCCGTAAAGCCTCGTGAACAACGGGAATAATATTTTGTTGATGCGCCCGGGAAGCTAATTCAGGAACAACACCCCCGTAATTGGCATGAACCGATTGACCGGCAGTAATATTCGAAAGCATTACACCATCGCGGATTACCGAAGCCGAAGTGTCGTCGCAAGAAGATTCAATGCCTAATATCGTGATTGAACTCATATTTTTAAAATACGGAATGAAAATTGTTATGAAAACGTGATTGGTTTCGGACAGTCGTTTTTACAAAAAATAGTGCCGGTCAACCTTTATTTATTGCTGAATTCGCAAATTATTATTTACTTTTGTCAAAATAATTTCCAAAGGTATAAAAAAAACAGCTAAAATACTCGAAACCATAGTTGCATGTATTGTTTTAATATTTGCAATATTACCTATCTTGCTGCAAAACAGCAAGATACAGAATTTTATTGCCCAAACGGTTACAAATGAACTTTCAACTAAATTGAATTCGAAGGTAAGTGTCGGGTTGGTTGAATACAAATTGTTTAATACGGTAAGGTTAAATGATTTTTACGTTGAGGATTTAGAAAAAGATACCTTATTGTTTGTTAATGAAGCAAATGCGAATTTTAGTTTTTGGAAGTTATTCAAAGGCAAGATTCTTTTTACCGGTTTGGAATTCCAGCATTTACAAGGCAACCTGAAAGTTGACACGTTGGGGCATAGCAATCTTGATTTTGTGATTAACGCCTTTAAAAAACCACAGAAAAAAGAACCATCGAACATTGAATACAGAATCGACTACCTGAAGATAAGCGATTCACGATTAAGCTATTCAAAACAGAACGGCAAACCCACAAAAGCGTCCAATATACTGAATACCGACAGTTTACGTCTTTCGGATATAAATGCCGAAATCGTATTGGATATACTGAAAAGCGATACGTTGAGCGCTGAAATAAAATCCTTGAGTTTTCGCGAAAAATCGGGCTTTGTTTTGGATAAACTTTCAACCCAGATTCAAGGGTCGAAACGAGGCGCTAAAATTCAATCCTTTGAGTTGTTAATGCCTGACTCTAAAATCGACTTAGCCGACATTGAGCTTAAATATGACAGCTTAGCTGATCTGGGTCATTTTGCTCAAAGGGTAAAATGGAACGTGCCCATCAATAATTCGTATATTGCTTTAAGCGACTTGTCGGCATTTTCACCTGATTTCAAAGGCTTTAAACAGGCTGTTTCCGTACAAGGATTAATTTCAGGACGCCTTTCGAGCCTGCGTTTCCAAAAAATGGAACTGAGATATGGAAAATCCCTGTTATTAAATGCCGATTTGGATTTGAGTGGGTTGCCAAATATCCAGGAAACTTTTATTTACGCTCAAATTAACGAATTAAAAGCTGAGAAGAATGATATTCAGGATATTATTTCAGGTTTAAGTAAAAAACCATTTCTTTTGCCCAGAGAATTAAGTCAACTGGGAAAAGTCAATTATAAAGGGAATATTACCGGATTTTTTAGTAATCTGGTTGCTTACGGAAACCTGAACACCGATATGGGAAGTATTTCTACCGATATTCTGTTGAAATTTGAAAATATGCTGAAAGACCTGAATTATAATGGTACAGTTAAATCGAGCAATTTTCAACTGGGCAAGTTGTTGTCTAATAAACAGTTCGGGAAAGCAGTCTTTAAAATAAACACAAATGGTGTAAAAAAACACAATACATCGATACGTGGAACTCTAAAAGCCGAAATTGATGAAATTGAGTTCAACAAATACAATTACAAGGATGTAAAATTCGATGGAAAATACGATGGAACCGGATTTGATGGTGAAATAGACCTGACCGACGACAATATAAATGCCAACTTCAAAGGAGTGATTGACCTTACAAAAAAATTACCCGTTTTTGATTTTGATTTAAAAGTAAAAAATTCAAACCTTCATGCGCTCCATTTGATTAACCAATATCCCGGAGCATTACTTTCATTTTCGGGGAAAACCAATATGGTTGGAAATTCGTTGGATAACATAAACGGATATATTCTTTTCGACAGTATTCAGTTTACGAACCAGGACAAAACATTGAACGTAAACGAAATAAAGTTTGTCAGCCAAATCGGAAACAATTATACCAATTTTAGTATCAATTCCGATTTTGTAAACGGTTCTTTCACGGGAGATTTCAAGTACAGTAAAGTTGGCAAAACGATTAATAAAATTATCAGGTATTATTTACCCGCACTGGCAGTAAATACAAACACGAATGAAAAAATCCAAAATCACATTGATCTTGATTTGAAGATAGAAAACACGAAGGATATTTCCGACGTTTTAAATATTCCATACCAGATAAACGGAATTACAACAATAAAAGGCACGATAGACGAAGTATCGAATGAAATAAATCTGAATGGTGTAATTCCTTCGTTTACTGTAAACAAAAAACAATTTGAGAATGTTACGCTGAATATAGAGAATGTGAAACAACAACTCAAATTAACCACCCGTGCTCAAATGATAGAAAAAGCGGGTCCGGTACGTTTATATTTACTTGCATCCGCAGCTAAAGACTCTGTGTCGACTCAATTAGGTTGGCAAAACACAAGCAAAATAACAAATGCAGGAGAGATTCAGACGGCTACAAAATTCACAGACGAAGAAGGAAAAATGGCCGCTCAAATGAAAATTTTGCCAACCCAGGTAATCATTTCCGATTCAATTTGGGATATAAGACCCGCCACAATTGATTTTAATTCAGATAGCACGATTCAGGTTCACGAATTTCGCTTTGAAAACAAAAAACAATTTGTGCATATTGATGGTAAAGCATCAAGAAACCGGAATGAGAGCATTACTGTCTCGATGAATGATTTAAACCTGGATTACGTCATGCAAATTGTTAAACTGAAAGGAATTAGCATTGGCGGTTATGTAAGCGGTAAAGCTACGTTGTTCAGTTTATTGAAACAACCTATATTTATAGCTGATCTGGATGTGAAAAAAGTAACCCTGAATCATAAGTTAATCGGAGATGCCAATATAACTTCGACATGGGATAATGAAAACAAGCAAATATTGTTGGGAGGTAATTTCTTTAACGATCAGAAAGATACGTTGGCATTGGCCAGGGGTGTATATGTTCCTAAAGGTGATTCGATAGATGTCAATTTTGATGCACGCGGATTAAGCATTGAATTTTTAAATCGATATTTTGAAACTGTGGCTCAAAATGTAAAAGGTTATGGACACGGACAAGTCCGTATGTTTGGACCAACGAAGAAAATTGGATTTGAAGGAAAGGTATTTGTTGACAAAGGACAAGCATCCATTAACGTGCTGAAAACAACCTATTTCTTCAATGATACGGTGAAATTAACCCGGAAGTCTATTTCGATGAAGAATATTAAAATATATGATGGAGAAAAAAACCAAGGTACATTAAATGGCTTAATTACTCACAATGGACAGTTTAATAAAATGAAATACAATGTGAATATTTACGGGAAAAATATCCTTGCTATGAACACACATGCCGAAGATAATGACTATTTTTATGGAAAGGCTTATGTAACAGGGACTGTAATAATCAAAGGAGACGATAAAGAAGCCAATATTTTAGTAGATGCGGTATCGCAACCCAAAACAAAATGCTATATTCAAATGGGTGGGGCGTCATCAGCTTCCGACAACAGTTTTATTAACTTTATAAACCCACGAGCTGAAACCGAAAAAGAAATACAGATAAAAAGAACCCAAGGAAACGGGTTTAATGTGAAAGTTGATATGCAGATAGATGTAACCCCTGAATCTGAAATGGAACTGATTGTGGATCCAAAGGCCGGCGATGCAATCAGGGCTAAAGGAAGCGGAAGCCTTCGCGTACAATTTGATACTTTTTCCGACATTAAACTTTCCGGGACTTATACTGTAGATGTAGGTTCTTATTTATTTACTCTTCAGACAGTTATAAGAAAAGAATTTAAAATAGATAAGGGTAGTACTATTTCCTGGACGGGAAGTCCGTACGATGCCCAATTAAATATCCGTGCGCTTTATCCGTTGACAGCTTCATTGAGCGACTTGTTCGATGATGCTGGTTCAACAACCAATCGGGGGAGTGTGCCTGTGAATTGTGTGCTTAATCTCACCGATAATTTGACGAACCCAACCATCAAATTCGAAATCGATTTACCCTCAAGCGACGAAGGTATAAAACAAAAAGTAAGAAATATTATCAATACTGAGGAAATGATGAATCGTCAATTTGCTTATCTGTTGGTTTTGGGCAAATTTTATACCCCCGACAATACGGGTAATACAGGGTTGGATAACACCATATCTTTTGCTGTTTCAACGTTAAGTGCGCATCTTAACAATTGGATTCAAAAGTCATTGAATACGAATAACCTTTCGTTAGGACTTGACTGGCAAAAATCGGAATTAGCAACAGATGAATTTAAGGCGCAATTAAACTATCAAAATAAACGAATTATCCTAAACGGTGAATTTGGTTACCGGAACGATAATGTTAATACATCAACCAATGCCAACAAATTTATCGGGGACTTTGATCTGGAATATTTGTTGATCGAATCGGGTAAACTGCGTGCCAAAACCTACAGTCACACCATCGACAGAGCCCAGTTGAAAGAAGCAAAATCAACTCAGGGCGTCGGCCTGATTTATAAAGAAGACTTTGAGAGCGTGAGTGATATGATAAGCCACTATTGGCGGGTATTAACGAGTATTGGAAAAAAGAAAACAAATGAGGAAATCGGTACAAACAATAAATAAATATTTAGTTATTACAGTAATAAGTATAATCTCGGGTACAATTTCGGCTCAAAATATCGGAACGACATTTTTAAACATGCCTGAGAATTATATACCTACGTTGACTAAACAACAACGGTTTGAACTTCTTGAATACAGCAAAGTGAACCGGAATGACAGTGTTAAGAACCGGTTTGGAAATTTTTCTGCCGTTCAAACATACGATTCTATCAACCAACATTTAATTGTCAAAACAACGCCAATCAGTTATGTTGAATTGAAATTGTTGGCAATAAAAGACACTGATTACGTCATTGGCGTAATACGCACGGTTAAAAGCCCTGTAAGTATATCTGATGTAAAGTTTTACGACAAAAATTGGCAAGCCGTATCTCTTCATTTCCAAATGCCAAAAGCCACAGACTGGTTGAAACTTGATTCGTTAAACCGCGAGAATATTGATAAAAAATGGGTATACCAATTGCTCGAAAGTAGTTTTATTTCACTGAACTTTTCAAAAACAGGCTCTGCGATTGAAGCAAAAAACAACAGCCTCGATTTTTTAAGTATTGAAGATAAGAAAATAATATCCCCTCTTGTCGACGATAAAAAACTGATTTTTGAACTTCAGAATAACGAATGGAAAATATCAGAACAATAGGGGTTTTATTCAAATTAAAACACAGAGGTTCTTTATTCGGGATGCCGGAGTTCCGACTCTGGCAACCTCGACGGAATCGGGATTATTTTCTTCGGTCGTGACCGTTGATTTCGTCGTCCTATAAAATGATTTTTGACGGAATCGGAATTACTCCCTTCGGTCGTGACCTTTGATTTCGTCGTCCTATAAAAAGATTTTTGACGGAATCGGAATTCCGTCATCCCATAGATATATTAAAAGCCACAGTTTAAAAGAAAACTATGGCTTTTTGCATTTTCAAATCCCATGTTCTCGCTCAACATAGTGTGTGTGCAACAAATGATGCGATTTTTCGCCTAAAGGCTTTTTCAGAAAATCATTGTACAGCGTTATAATTTCAGGATTTTCATGCGATTTTCGGATACTTTTGTTTGCATCTTCAAAATAAATCGATTCGGCACGCTTCTTTCTGATTTCGTAATTGGTTGGAATAGGTTGCCCGCCACCACCCAGGCAACCGCCCGGACAAGTCATAACTTCGATAAAAGTATAGGGCGATTTACCGCTTTCAATTTCTTCGAGCAAGATACGTACATTTTTTAACGTATGAGCCACCGCCACTTTAATTTTTGTGCCGTTCAGATCAACTTCGGCTTCACGGATTCCTGTCATTCCCCGTACCGCAGTAAAGTCGATATCCTTTAAGGTTTTACCGGTAAATACTTCATAAGCTGTGCGCAACGCAGCTTCCATCACACCGCCTGTTGCTCCGAAAATAACAGCCGCCCCGGTTGAAGTTCCCAACGGATTGTCGAATTGCTCTTCGGGCAGATGAGTAAAGTCAACACCTGTTTCTTTGAACATCCGAGCTAATTCACGGGTTGTGAGCACGGCATCAACATCGTAGAAACGTTTGTTTTCAGCCAGATTCAGTTTTTCTTTCCAGTAATTGAATGCGCCATCCATTTCAGGGCGTTTGGCTTCATATTTTTTAGCCGTGCAGGGCATAACCGATACTACCACAATATTGCGCGGGTCGGTTCCCGTTTTTTCGGCATAATAGGTTTTAGCGATAGCTCCAAACATTTGCTGTGGTGATTTGCACGATGACAAATGCGCCAAAGATGCAGGGAAAAAATGTTCGATGAATTTAATCCAACCCGGCGAGCAGGAAGTAATCATAGGTAATATGCCGCCGCTTTTAATTCTGTTTATCAGCTCATTGCCTTCTTCTACAATCGTTAAGTCAGCAGTAAAATTGGTGTCGAAAACTTTAGAGAAACCAAGCCTGCGTAAACCGGCTACCATTTTTCCGGTAACCAGAGTTCCGTAAGGCATTCCCATAGCTTCACCAATTCCCACCCGAATAGCAGGAGCAGTCTGGACTAAAACCACTTTTTCAGGATTGTGAATGGCTTCCCAAACTTCATTGACAGAGCTTTTCTCCGTAATAGCCCCTGTCGGACAAACCAATGCGCATTGTCCGCAATTGGTACAAGCTACCACGCCTAAACCCTGATCGAGATAGGTGGAGATTTTAGTTTTCAGCCCGCGCCCTGAGAAATCGATGGCTTTTACAGTTTGAACCTGACTGCAAACGGCTACGCAACGTCCGCATAAAATACATTTTTCAGGATCGCGAACCAGAGAAAGAGAAGAATCATCAATTTGGAGATGTCCTTTGCGCGTTCGTACAAATCTTTTATCCGTAATGCCTAATTTATAAGTGATTTCCTGTAATTCGCAATTTTGGTTCCGGTCGCAAATCAGGCAATCCTGCGGATGATTTGCCAGCAACAATTCAATATTGACTTTTCGGGCTTCCATAATGCGCTGGCTGCTGGTGGTTATTTCCATGCCATCAGTAACTTTTGTAATACACGAACGTAACAAAGAACGTGCTCCTTTTACCTCAACCACACAGACACCACAAGATGCATTACTCGAAACATCTTTCAGGTAGCAAAGCGATGGAACATTGATTCCCGCTGACTGACAGGCTTGCATGATGGTTAAGCCTTCGGCAACTTCAAATGGCTGATTGTTTATTGTTATTCTCATAATTGTTATATTAAAGAGTAGATTCAAATAGCGACTTTAAAACAAATAACATCCTAATATTTATTATTTATGACCAAGCTAGGTCTTGATTCCATCTCGCTAAAGGGAGCGGGTTGGGGGTCGGTGGCTAACTTAACACCTCACATCGCATCTCAGGCACCTGTTCACTTCATTACGGGCTTGTTCGCCGGTATAGCCTTCATCCACTTCGTGGAAATTGCCAATACGTTCGTTGACGGCTAACTTATAGGAAACGTTTTTCGGACTTTTTTTCGGGTTCATTGGAATCAGGTTATTGTACTTGAATTCTCTGAATAAATGATGGAATCTTTTTTCCTTCATCAAATTAAAGTCTATCACTTCCGCCGCTTTTTTGGCCATTCCCATAGCTTCGGCAGCCGTAGAAGGTCCTGTAACGGCATCACCTCCTGCATAAACTTGGGGTATGGAGGTTTCGAAAGTAAATGCATTGACTATTAATCTGCCATCTTTTGTTGTTTCCAGTTTATGTTCGGCCAGGAATTCCGAATCTACTCTCTCGCCTACAGCCAGAATCACAGAATCACAGGCAATATCTTCAAACTTTCCGGTTGATACCGGCTTCCTTCTGCCTGATGCATCAATTCCGCCGCAAGCCATTACATCAATTCGTAAAGCTGCAACGTTTCCTGTCTTGTCGGTTAGAATTTCATGGGGTGCAGACAAAAACCGGTAATTGATTCTTTCGGCTTCCGATTCCACGATTTCAATTTTATTGGCCGGCATATCGCATTTGTTCCGGCGATAAACCACCGTAACCTCCCTGCCAAGCCGCCAGATACTGCGGGCAGCATCGATGGCCACATTCCCGGCTCCGATAATCACCACCTTCTTTCCAAGTTTAGGCGTTTTTCCCAATGCCAGTTCTTTCAAAACTTCGGTACCGGCAAAAACACCTTTTGCTTTTTCGCCCGGAATATCCAGGTCAATGTCTTTCCAGGCGCCGATGGCTAAATAAACCGCATCATTTTCTTGCCTTAAAGCCGATAATTTAAGGTTTTTGCCTAATTGCTGGTTAAATAAAAATTTCACACCGAGTTTTTTGATAAACTCAACTTCTTTTTGTAAAACCGATTTAGGTAACCGATATTGAGGAATACCAAACCTAACGACACCTCCCGCTTCGGGCAAAGCATCGTAAATGGTTACTGAATGCCCCAGCCGAACCAGATAATAAGCAGCGGTTAATCCGGCAGGTCCTGCACCAACAATCGCAATTTTTTTTCCGGTCGGAGGAAGTTTTTCTTTGATCAATTTATCATATATTTCGCTTTCTTTGCCCAATTTATACATGGTATCAGCCAGATAACGGTGAATCTCGCCTTGTGAAACCGGTTCGTCAATCATTTCGCGCCGACAACGCATTTGGCAATGGAAGTGACAGATTCTGCCAATCGTTCCGGGAATAGGGTTATCGCGTAAAGTCAGTTCGAACGCTTCTTCAATGCGGTCTTCCTTAATTAGTTCGATATAACCCGGAATATTCATGTGTAATGGACAACTGTTCTCGCACAAAGCCATGTAAAGTTTTTCGCAAACGCCGGCATGACATCTTTTCTCCTGAATATGTTCTTCATATTCATGCCGGAAATACCGCAAAGTTGTCAAAATGGGGTTCGGAGCTGTTTGTCCGAGTCCGCAAATGGCAGTATCTTTAATGGTACGGCCCAGCAGTTCAAGCATAGCCAAATCGGCATAAGTTCCTTTGCCTTCGGTTATTCTGGTGAGAATTGCCAATGCTTGCGCCAATCCTTCGCGACAAGGCGTACATTTTCCGCACGACTCACCTGAATTAAATTCAAGGAAATAACGGGCTACATCCACCATGCAATTGTCCTGATCCATCACTACCATTCCGCCCGAACCCATTATAGCGCCGAGCGAAGCCAACGATTCGTAATCGACAGGTGTATTGAAATGTTCCAACGGAATGCAACCGCCCGAAGGTCCACCAGTCTGTACGGCTTTTACGCGCTTGGTAGTTCCGGTACCTTCACCTATTCCGAAAATAAACTGTTCGAGCGTTGAACCGAGCGGCAATTCAACCAATCCGGTATTTTTTACTTTACCCACTAATGAAAAAACTTTTGTTCCCGGGCTTTTTTCAGTTCCGGTTTCGGTAAACCATTTTCCACCCTTACCGATAATAACAGGTATATTGCACCAGGTTTCCACATTGTTGATATTGGTGGGTCTGCCATAAAGCCCGTAATCGGCAGGGTAAGGCGGACGTGGCATCGGGCGACCGGCTTTACCTTCGATGGACGCAATCAGCGCCGTTTCTTCGCCACAAACAAAAGCGCCTGCTCCTTCCACTACTTCGAGTCTGAAATTAAATCCCGAGCCCAGAATATTTTCCCCCATTAAACCCATTTCGGTCGCCTGTTCTATGGCTATTTTCAACCGTTTCACAGCCAATGGATATTCTGCACGTACGTAAGCAATTCCTTCGTTAGTTCCCATGGCAAAAGCACCTATCATCATGCCCTCGATCAACGAATGCGGATCACTTTCAATTTCGTTCCGGTTCATATA
>JAJFVH010000085.1 GCA_021371875.1 Bacteroidales bacterium | reverse complement strand
GACGGGGCTAAATATGCATAACCCCCAGTAAGCGAAGCGCAACTGGGGGATAATGAAACAATCCCCCTCCTTTTGATTTTCAGTTCGACAAAGTCGAACTGAAAATCAAAAGGTTATAAAAATAAAGGGTGCTGAGTAGTTGCCTAATTTCACTATCTTTTAAACTTTATAAACTTTCTTACTTTACGAACTAAACAGACTCATTATGTTTTCACAGATTTACTACGGAAATACTTTAAAAGAATGGATGATTTCGGTACTGATAATTGTCGGAGCTGTCATTCTGAATAAAGGGATTGTTCTGATTAATAAACACGTAATCAGGAAATTTACATCTAAAACCAAAAGCAAGTTGGATGATATTTTATTCAAAATGCTTGAAGCTCCCGTGCTTTTCGGGGTCATTTTGCTGGCAATCTGGATAGCAAGCAGCCGGTTGAATTTAGATACTAAAATTGATGATTTCTTTGGTAAAACTTATCAGTTTTTGATTGTATTGAACATTACCTGGTTTATAGTACGTTTTGTAAGCGCGCTTATTGAGGAATATCTCGTTCCTGCTGCTGAAGAAAACACCCATAAATATTTAGATAACACATTGATACCGGTTATTCGCCGGACAGTGCTTGGCATGATTTGGTTCATTGGCATTGTGATGGCTCTTAAAAATGTAGGCATCGATGTAGGAGCGCTTATCGCAAGCCTTGGTATCGGAGGTTTGGCATTTGCACTTGCAGCTCAGGATACAATTAAAAATATTTTCGGAGGTATAACCATTTTTACCGATCGACCTTTCAGAATCGGCGATAGAATTAAGGTGGATGGGTTTGATGGATTTGTTGAGGATATTGGCGTACGGAGTATACGATTACGGACTTTAGAAAAACGTTTGGTCACAATCCCGAATTATAAAGTTGTTGAAGCTTCCATCGAAAATATTACTGCAGAACCTATGCGCAGGGTGATGATGACTTTGGGTTTGACTTATGATACAACACCCGAACAAATGAATGAAGCGCTTTCGATCCTGAAGAATATGCCTAAAGTGATTAAAGAAGTTGATTCAAAAGAGCTGGTGGCTGTTTTCTCTGATTTTTCGAGTTATTCCCTGAATCTGAAATTTATTTATTGGGTGAAAAAATCGGGAGATGTTATGGAAACGCCCTCAAAGGTTAATCTCGAAATTTTGGAAACGTTCAACAATGCAGGTTTAAGTTTTGCATTCCCTACGCAGACTGTTTATATTGACCAAACTGACAGTCCTCAAATAAACTGATTTCATTGTTGAAATTTGTAAAAGATTTAATCCTTAAAATATTTTGATTATCTGCTTAAATATGATAATTATTGTTTTGAGAAGACTAACTTCGTGAAATTTTTGTTATTTTTGTCAGTCGTATGTCAAAATTACAGATTTAATTAAAGATAGTTTATGCAACTTTCAGAAATACAAGCGGTAAAGCAACGTTTTGGAATCATCGGTTCTTCCGAATTACTGAACAGAGCCATTGATATAGCCGTTCAGGTTGCCCCGACCGATTTGTCTGTACTTATAACCGGTGAGAGTGGGGTAGGAAAAGAAAACTTTCCGCAGATAATTCATCATTACAGTCATCGCAAACATGGTCCGTACATAGCCGTGAATTGTGGGGCAATTCCCGAAGGAACTATCGATTCCGAGTTATTCGGACACGAGAAAGGGTCGTTTACAGGTGCAACTGCCGACCGGAAAGGTTATTTTGAAGTAGCCGATGGCGGAACTATTTTTCTGGATGAAGTCGGTGAACTGCCGCTTTCGACTCAGGTACGTTTGCTGCGTGTGCTCGAGGCAGGTGAATTTATCAAGGTCGGTTCTTCAAAAACCCAGAAAACAAATGTTCGGGTGGTGGCGGCAACCAATACAAATATGATACAGGCAACGAGAGATGGTAAATTCCGCGAGGACTTGTTCTATCGGCTGAATACGGTGCCGATTGCCGTTCCTGCACTTCGCGACAGAAAAGAAGATATCGTTTTGTTGTTCAGGAAGTTCGCTTCCGATTTTGCCGAGAAATACCGCATGCCTGCCATTAAACTGACTGACGACGCCAAAGCTTTGTTATCAAATTATTATTGGAATGGGAATGTGCGGCAATTGAAAAATATTACCGAGCAAATATCGGTTATTGAACAACAACGTGAAATTAATGCACATATACTTCATTCATATTTGCCCAAGGATGAAGTTGAGCGTTTGCCGGCTATTTTCGGCTCTGTTGGCAACGACCAGAAATCGTTCAACAGCGAGCGTGAAATTCTTTATCAGGTTTTGTTTGATATGAAGAAAGATATGAACGACCTGAAAAAACTGGTTCATGATAATATTCTGAATGGGCAACAGCCAGTTACGCAAACCGCCGAAGCTCATTTCACTTCATCGTTTCTTACTCATAATGATACAATAATTACTTCACCTGCTTCAAACGCTGATTTTCATTCGGATAAAGTTTTGCGCGAAACCAAGTCCTATAAAAAGGATGTCAATGAAGAAGAGGATTTTCAGGATGCAGAGGAATATCACGAAGTCGAGTCAACTCCAAAGCCATTTAGTTTAGAAGATATGGAACGTCAAATGATTAAACAGACACTTGAAAAACATCGTGGGAAACGAAAAGCCGCGGCTGATGAGTTGAAAATATCCGAACGCACTTTATACAGGAAAATTAAAGAATATGGAATTGAATAAAAATAAACGGATTTTTCAACTGTTTTGGTCTTTGAGATTTATTAAGATACTGGTAATATTGATTATTTTTTTGGTAAGTAACTCATGTACTGTTTCTTTTAAATTTAACGGAGCATATATTGATTACACAAAAATCAAAACAATTTCGATTACTGATTTTATAAATACTGCAGAGCTTGTATATGCTCCTTTATCACAGGAGTTTACTGAAAAATTACGGGATGTTTATACTAAAAGTACACGCCTCCAAATGTTGAAAAAAGGTGGCGATTTGCATATCGAGGGAGAAATAGTCGATTATCAGCTTACGCCTATGGCTATTAGCGCCGATACCTATGCTTCGCAAACTAAACTTACCATCACTGTTAATGTCCGTTTTAGTAACAGCAAAAACCCTGAAGATGATTTTGAAAAGAAATACTCAGCTTATCAGACATTCGACAGCAATAATTTGCTTACAGATGTGCAGGATGGATTACTCAAGACAATGATAGATGAAATAACCGATAATATTTACAACGACACTGTCGCTAAATGGTAAGTCAACATTTACAACGCGTTAATTATAAGCTTTATGACTCACGACGAATTCATTTCTATTGTCAAACAGCCCGAATCAGTTTCTGCCGGGCATGTTGCCGATTTGAAAGAAATGATTGAATATTATCCGTATTTTGTTCAGCCGCGAATTTTGTTGGCAAAAGCATCTCTCAACGCGAAGAATATTCACGCTCAGAGTTATATAAATCAGGCTGCGCTGTATTGTTCCGATCGTCGATGGTTGTATTATTATTTATATCCGGATAAAAAAATCAGTAAGGATACTTACAGATACGACCGCGTACCCAAGTATTCAGGGAATTATTTCGACTTAATCAATTTTGTGGAATCGGAGGAAGGCGAAACCAAACAATCGCTTAAAAATCTGGCAGAGAGGTTGAAATCAGCCAGGGCTTTAGTCGGCCGGAAACCAGATGAAAGTACTGTGAAAGAAATCGTAAAAACAGAGTCAATTGCATCAACAGTTCTCATACCACTTCCGGATTATTTTGTTTTAAATGACAATATAAGTGAACAAGGCATGGAAATATCGGAAGAATATGCCAAAAAGCTAATTAAGGAGAAAAAATTCAGAGAAGCCATTGAAATATTGAAGAAATTAAATTTGATAAATCCGAAAAAAAGTATTTACTTTGCAGACCAAATTCGATTTTTAGAAAAAGCACTCTTAAACTCAAAAAAACAAACATAGTATGTACACTCTTTTCACAATTCTGATTGTTATAGCTTCAATTTTGCTCACGCTGCTGGTATTGGTACAAAATTCAAAAGGAGGAGGTTTGGCTGCCGGTTTTTCTTCGTCAAATCAAATTATGGGTGTCCGCAAAACCACCGATTTTCTTGAAAAAGCAACTTGGACTTTAGTAGCTTTAGTCATTGTACTTTCCGTCGCAAGCGTTGCAGTAAATAAAAAAGATGTAGCTGCCAACGAATCTGAAATCAAAGAGCAATATCAAAATGCTCAAAAGGAAGAGCCGGGTGTAGTGGCGCCGGGGTTTGGCGAAAATCCTGAAGCAGCACAAAAAGAAGAACCAGCAGGTCAACAATAATTACTGATCAATAAGTATTTGAAGCGTATCAAAAACCTTTTTTGATGCGCTTTGCTTTTTAGCATAAAACAAGCGTCATGAGTTTTATTAATTTTGTTGATTACGCCGGAACATTTGCTTTCGCCATCAGTGGAATACGCTTAGCCTCTGCTAAACAATTCGACTGGTTCGGCGCTTATGTTGTTGGCTTGGTAACAGCTATTGGAGGGGGAACAGCCCGCGATCTGCTGCTTGATACCACTCCTTTTTGGATGCAGCAGCCTTCCTACCTGATCATAACCGGAATTGCATTATTTTGTGTAATTTTATTCGGAAAACAACTTATCAGACTTAATAACACCTTCTTTATTTTCGATGCCATTGGACTCGGATTGTTTGTAGTTGTGGGCATCGAAAGAAGCATTGAAGCGGGTTTCCCTTTTTGGGTAACCATCATTATGGGAATGATAACCGGATCGGTAGGCGGTATTATGCGCGATATCCTGATTAATGAAGTGCCGCTTATTTTTCGGAAAGATATTTATGCTTTGGCTTGTGTATTGGGCGGACTGGTGTTTTTCGTTTGTACAAAACTCAACGTGCCGTCCGAAATTACACAGGTACTTTCAGCTGTTTCGGTGATTTTAATGCGCGTGATAGCCGTGAAATATCATTTAAGTTTACCGGTGTTGAAGGGACATGATGATATCAAGTGAAAAAGAGATGGTGGAATTTCAATTCCACCATATTGAATATAGGAAATAACAATTATCAAGTTTTAATTTGGTGGAATCGGAATTCCACCATTTCGGGAAATATATGTTGCAAATTGGCGATACGATTATAAGTCTTGAACTGCTCGATGAGCATTTTGTATGCGATTTAGTTACCTGTAAAGGTGAATGTTGCATCGAAGGAGATAATGGTGCACCTCTCGAAGAGGATGAAGTGAAAATTATTGAAGATTTATTGCCGGTAATCTGGGCCGATTTGACCGAAGTGTCGAAAGAAGTGATTCGTAAACAGGGGGTTTCGTATGTTGATGACGATGGAGAACCTGTAACTTCAATCGTGAATGGAGCCGAATGCGTGTTTACTTACACTGACGAGTCGGGAATTTGTAAATGTACCATTGAGAAAGCGTTTCGTGAAGGGAAAACGGATTTTTATAAGCCGATTTCCTGTCATTTATATCCCGTTCGTTTACAAAAATACGATGAATTTTTAGCTGTGAATTATCACCGCTGGAATATTTGTAATTGCGCGCGCATATTGGGTGGAAATTTGGGTGTCCCTGTTTACCGGTTTTTGAAAGAACCCTTGATCCGCCGTTTTGGAGAGGATTGGTTTAATCAACTTGAAATAGCTGATAAAGAATTGAAAAGACGTTGATGCACAAAATGGGTACAAAATCAGGTTTCAGGCAGAAGTTACTGATTGTCGTAAACTTCTTTAATGAATAAGACTGTTTTGAATAATAATTTTCTGAAAAATAGGTGATTATTGCATGTAAAATTCAAAAGGACATTTGTAGAACAAAGAGAAAGAAATTAACTCTTATTCCCCCTTTGGGGGTTAGGGGGCTACTATTTAGATATGAAAACAAATAGCGTTAAAATTGAAATTATAACTATTGGCGACGAAATCCTGATTGGTCAGATTGTGGACACTAATTCTGCCTGGATGGCTGTAGAATTGAATAAAACAGGCTTTGAGCTGGCGCAGATAACGTCGGTTCACGATGATGAGAATCATATTATTGAGTCGCTGGACCTGGCTTTACGACGTGCCGATGTAGTGCTTTTTACAGGCGGAATCGGTCCGACTAAAGATGATATTACCAAGCAAACGCTTTGTAAATATTTTGATACAAAATTAATTTTCAACGAAGATGTTTACCGGAATATAGAAAGCATTCTGATAAACCGTTCGCGGGCTATAAATGAACTCACAAAATTACAAGCGCTTGTACCTGAAAACTGTACAGTGATTCAAAATTTGGTGGGAACAGCTCCGGTTACCTGGTTCGAAAAGGATGGCAAAGTAATTGTTTCGATGCCCGGCGTTCCGAATGAGATGAAACATGTGATGAGTACCGAAGTGATTCCCCGTTTGCAAAAACATTTCAAAACACCTTCCATTGTTCATAAAACGGTAATGATTCAGGGTTATCCCGAATCGGCGTTGGCGTTGAAAATTGCCGATTGGGAAAATGCGTTGCCTGCGAATATTCATTTGGCTTATTTGCCCAATTATGGCATTGTAAAGCTTCGTTTAAGCGGAAGTTCAGACGATGTGTTGTCGCTTGAATTTGCAATTAACCAACAGGTTGCGGGGCTCTCAGAAATTCTCGGCAATGCAATTGTAGCCTACGAGGATATTCCGCTCGAAAAATTAATAGGAAATACGTTGGCAGCCAAAGGAAAAACTTTGGCGACTGCCGAAAGTTGTACGGGAGGAAATATTGCCCACCGGATAACAACTGTTGCCGGGAGTTCCCGTTATTTTAAAGGCTCGGTTGTGGCTTATTCCAACGAAATTAAAACGAACGTTTTGCATGTTTCCGAAGATGATTTGGAAAAACGGGGTGCAGTCAGCAAAGAAGTGGTCGAACAAATGGCCGAAGGGGCGCGTAAATTGCTCAAAACCGATTATGCCGTTGCCACATCGGGAATTGCCGGCCCTACCGGTGGAACAGATGAAAAACCGGTGGGAACTGTCTGGATTGCAATCAGTTCTGAAAAAGAGACCGTAAGCCGTGAATTTCGTTACGGAACTGTTCGGTTGCAAAATATTGAGCGTACAACTCAAACGGCATTACTCTTGTTGAACGAAATTATTTAGTCTAAATATTGTATAATCAACGATATAGACTTGTATTTTGGACTTGTAAATATTATTGTTGAAATTATTCAATAAAATACTTGTTTGTTCAAAAAAAATAGTGTAATTTTGCACACTGTTTTTGAGAAAAAATGTAATTAAATAAAAGATATTGAAATGTCAAAAATTTGTCAGATCACCGGAAAAAAAGCAATGGTAGGAAACAATGTTTCGCACTCGAAACGTCGCACTAAAAGGACTTTTGATGTGAATTTGTTTACCAAAAAGTTCTATTGGGTAGAACAAGACACATGGATTAGCCTGAATATTTCGGCGGCCGGTTTACGTACCATCAACAAGGTTGGATTAGATGCAGCCATTAAAAAAGCTGCTGATAAAGGGTTTTTATACGCATAATTAAGAGAGAAAATTTATCATGGCTAAGAAATCGAAAGAAGCAAGAATCCAGGTAATTCTGGAATGCACAGAGCATAAAGAAAGCGGTATGCCCGGAACATCGCGTTACATCACGATGAAAAACAGAAAAAACACACCGGCACGTATGGAGTTGAAAAAATACAACCCCATTTTGAAAAGAGTAACTGTTCATAAAGAAATTAAATAAGAACTGAATCATGGCAAAGAAAGCGGTTGCATCTCTCCAAAAAGGAGAAGGACGTTCATTCGCAAAGGTTATTAAGATGGTGAAATCACCTAAAACCGGCGCGTATATTTTTCAGGAAGAAATTGTACACAACGATAAAGTGAAAGAATATTTTACAAAATAATTTTCACTTTAAGTTCAAATATTAATAAAGAATCCTCTCATTTTAAAAAATGAGGGGATTTTTTTTGCGGTTTACTCGGAAAAAAGGTTTAATTTTGTAACTCATATTTTATACTCAATCAGTTGGTTATGTTAATTATGTTGGCGAAGCAGATTAAGTTTATAATTATTTTAATATCATGGTTTTCAAATAATAATTCCTGAAAGTAGTGGAAATACAAACTTAGTTAACTAATTCAACTCAATCATCTTAATCAACTCAATAACCGAATTCAATGGGAATTTTTAATATTTTTAGCAAGGATAAAAAAGAAACGCTCGACCAGGGTTTATCGAAAACCAAAGAAAGTGTTTTTTCAAAAATAACACGTGCCGTAGCCGGAAAATCGAAAGTCGACGATGAAGTGCTCGACAATCTCGAAGAGGTGCTGATCACCTCGGATGTAGGGGTCGAAACCACTTTGCGTATCATCGACCGGATCCAAAGCAGGGTATCGCGTGATAAATATGTAAATACGTCGGAACTTAATGTGATTCTGAAAGAAGAAATTGCGGGTTTATTGGCTGAAAATAATTCTGATATGCCCATGGATTTCGACAGTCCGCTTCCGCACATACCTTATGTCATCATGGTGGTCGGCGTGAACGGAGTCGGAAAAACCACGACGATTGGCAAACTGGCCTACCAATTTAACAAAGCTGGTAAAAAAGTTTATCTTGGCGCGGCCGATACGTTCCGCGCTGCTGCCGTCGAGCAACTTGTAATTTGGGGCGAAAGAGTAGGGGTGACTGTGATTAAACAGAAAATGGGCTCCGATCCTGCTTCGGTGGCTTACGACACCCTGGCTTCGGCCAAAGCTAATCATGCCGATGTGGTGATTATTGACACTGCCGGACGACTGCACAATAAAGTGAACCTGATGAACGAGTTGACCAAAATCAAAAATGTGATGCGGAAAATTATTCCCGATTCACCGCACGAAGTTTTGTTAGTGCTCGATGGTTCTACCGGGCAAAATGCATTCGAACAAGCCAAACAATTTACTAAGGCTACCGACGTAAATGCGTTGGCTATTACTAAATTAGATGGAACGGCTAAGGGTGGCGTGGTAATTGGCATTTCCGACCAGTTTAAAATACCGGTGAAATATATTGGTTTGGGCGAAGGGATGGAACATTTGCAAGTGTTTGACAGAAACGAATTTGTTGAATCGTTGTTTA
>JAJFVH010000059.1 GCA_021371875.1 Bacteroidales bacterium | reverse complement strand
ATTTCGGTGCGATGCACCTTTGCGCTTTTTCTGCTTGTATTTTCTACCAATATATCGGGACGCTGTCCCTTTGTTGGCAGGTGCAGCGCACCGAAATATATTATTTGAAACTTTAGGAGCTTTTACGGATAATCATTTTATCCAAACGGATTAAAAGCGTTATTTCAGGAATTCAGATTTAAAGTAATTTTATTTTTGTACTTTTGTGGTGTATTATTTTTTGACCGAAATAAATTTAATGATCGATGAAAAGATTCATATTTACTTTTTTGCTCCTATCCGGAATTTTTATCACAATCGCTGCACAAACCGGAAAACTTTTCACCACGGATAATGAGCTGTCAAACAGTCTCATAAACACGATATTCCAGGACTCGCGAAATTATATCTGGATCGCAACAGAAGATGGATTGAATAAATATGATGGCATAAAATTCACCATATACAGAAATGAAAAAGATAATGCCAAATCGCTTAAAAACAGCTATGTTCGTTCTCTTTTCGAAGACAGTAAGGGACGTTTCTGGGTGGGTTGTGTAAACGGATTAATGTTATACGACAGGGTGGACGATTCATTTACAGAGGTTCCTTTATACTATGGAAATAAAATCATCGAACCTCATGTTTCGAGTATCATCGAAACTAAAAGTGGCGACATATTGATTTCGACATCGAGTGATGCTATTTTGAAATACGATGTAAAGAATAATAATTTCAAGGTTGATGACCAACTTTTACCGAGGTTATGCAGCCGGTATATTGTTTCTGTTTTTGAGGATAGCCGGCAAAACCTGTGGATAGCATCTGCCAATAAAGGAGTCAATCTGTATAATCCTAAAACCCATGAAGTCAAATTATTTAAAGCGCCCGAATCTTTAGGAAACAACCAAATTTCGTCAATTAACGAGGACGATCAAGGTAATATTTTTGTAGGTACATTGGCGGGTGGGCTTTTTAAACTCAATAGGAACCGGCTGAAATTTGAGTCGGTACTTTACAAAAATGTTGTAAATAATTTACCTATTAAATGTTTATATTTTGATAAAAATAAACGATTGTTGATTGGAACCGATGGACGCGGTTTGAAAATATACAACAAATCGACCAACCAAATTGAAGATTTTGAAGTACAATCGGCCACTTTCGATTTTTCGCACACAAAGGTACATTCTGTTTTGCTCGATAAAGTTGGTAATCTTTGGATCGGACTTTTCCAGAAAGGCGTTTTTCTCTCGCCAAATCACACAAATAAATTTAAATACTTAGGTAGCAAGTCAT
This sequence comes from Bacteroidales bacterium, assembly GCA_021371875.1. Lineage (GTDB taxonomy): Bacteria > Bacteroidota > Bacteroidia > Bacteroidales > Paludibacteraceae > Paludibacter. Next base: position 29,863 of record JAJFVH010000059.1, on the reverse strand, counting down.
TCGATAACAATCTGATAGGAAGTAACTGTGTCATGTCTGTTTTCAAGGATAATTCCGGTGTATTATGGGTAGGAACCGATCATGATGGAATTTATGCTATCGATGCTTTCAATAATTCGCGTCATTATGAGTTGAAAGGCAAATCAAGCACTGTTTCGAGTACCATCATGACCATTATTGAAGAAAACGATCGCACCTTGTGGCTGGGTTCTTTTCTCGACGGATTAATTAAATTGGATAAAAAAACTGGTAAATATACCCTTTTTTCAAACACTTCGTCCGAATTTGCAAACGATCCGTCGAGTGGCCGGGTAATCTGTTTGCTCAAAGATAACAAAAACCGGATTTGGGTTGGAACCAATGGCGCGGGTGTTCAGCTTTTCGATATTGCCTCTTCGCGCTATACGGCTCAATATGTTTCGAGTATGAATAATACGGGCGGTGGTTTGGTTGATAATTGGGTTAATTGTTTGAAGAACGACGGTGACAGCCTGATATGGATTGGAACTTACGGCGGAGTAAATACTATAAATTTGAAAACTGGACAGATAAAAACATTTACAAAAGGTGATAATATATTGCCGAGTAACATTGTATATTCCATTGCTTTGGACAAAAGCGGCAATGTTTGGTTCGGCACGTCGGATGGTTTGGCAAAATATAATAAGAAAAGCCGTAAATCTGTTATGTTTACCACAGTTGATGGCTTACCGAGCAACGTAATCAGGGGAATAATTGAAGACGAACGGGGTGATATCTGGTTGAGTACTCATACCGGGATTTCGAAATACATGGTGAAAGAAAACAAGTTTGTCAATCATTTTGCTTTTGATGGTTTACAGGGAAACGAATTTACCATGGGTGCGGCCTTTAAGGCAAACAACGGGGAATTCTTTTTTGGCGGAGTGGGAGGCGTTACATCGTTTTTCCCTACCAAAATCATTAACCAACGGGATTCGTTGCAAATCTACCTTACAGGTTTATATGTATTGGATAAACCGGTGGTTAAAGGACAGAAATCGGGACGGTATGAAATAGTCGACACGTTTATTTCAGATGTAAATACCATTCGTCTGAGTTACAGCGATAAGATGTTCGGACTTGAATTTTCTACCTTTAGTTTCGGAAATTCCGAACGTATTTTTTACCGCTATAAGCTCGAAGGGCTTAATTCGCAGTGGATTAATACTAATCCGGGAGTAAACAGGATAAGTTTCACCAACTTAAATTACGGACGGTATAAACTTAGGGTCATTGCCTGCGCCAACGATAATGTTTCGGAAGAAAAGGTTATTAATATCAGAATATATCCCCCCTGGTATTTTACATTATTTGCTAAATTTATTTATTTCCTTTTAATCCTTGTATTAATTTACGGCGTAATACGATTTATATCCGAACGTATTCAACATCGTCAGGAATTGATGCGCAGGGAACATCTCGAAGAGGTTAATGAGGGCAAATTGCAATTCTTTATCAATGTATCGCACGAAATCAGAACGCCAATGACATTGATTATAAGCCCATTAGAAAAGCTTATGGCCGATACTTCCAGTCCTGAACGAAATCAGGCATACAATTTAATGTACCGGAATGCACAACGTATCCTTCGTTTAATCAACCAGTTGCTCGATATACGAAAAATCGATAAAGGGTTGATGTTTGTCAAGATGCGGGAAACCGATATAGTCGGTTTTATTGATGATATAATGCAGACGTTCGAATACCAGTCCGAAAAAAGAAAAATTAAATTTGAGTTCGTACATGAAATGCCGCAATTAAATGTATGGATTGATATGAATAACTTTGATAAAGTATTAGTCAATATATTGTCGAATGCCTTTAAATTCACTCCCGAAAATGGAGAAATAACAGTTCGGTTAACCGAAGGGATTGACGAATCGGTATTAACGCCATTGCGGCATTATTTCGAGATTGTAGTTTCAGATAACGGGGTGGGTATTGAAGCGGAAAAAATTGAAAAAATATTCGAACGTTTTTATCAGATTGACCATTCTCAAACCAATGTCAACTTCGGCACCGGCATCGGTTTACATTTGTCCCGGAATCTGGTTGAATTGCAGCATGGGATAATTTATGCAACTAACAGGAAGGATACGACAGGAAGCGAATTTATTATCCGCTTACCTATGGGGAGTGAACATCTTACTGAAGCCGAAAAAGAAGTCAGTGATAATAATATCAATGCTTCGGCATTTCATTCAGCAAACCAGGAATTCGATAATGATACCACGAGCAATGTGGATGTTAAAGTAAAACCCAAAACAAAGTACAGAGTTTTAATTGTAGATGATGAAGATGAAATCCGACAATACCTAAAACAAAGTCTCGCGGATACTTATAAGATATTAGAAAGTGTAAACGGTAAAGAAGCGCTTGATTTAATCCTGAAAGAAAAACCCGATTTGGTTATAAGTGATGTGATGATGCCTGAAATGGACGGGATAACGCTCTGTAAAAAATTGAAAGCTAATGTCAACATCAATCATATTCCCATTATCTTGCTCACTGCCAAATCGAGCGACGAAGAAAAAGCCGAAGGGTTTGATATTGGTGCAGATGCTTATGTAGTAAAACCTTTCAACGTTGAAATGTTGAAAAAACGCGTTAACAATATCATTGAGAACCGTGAACGGCTTGAGTATAAAATGTCAGACAGCGAAGAAAATAAGGCATTAATAAAACCTGTGGTTTTAAAATCTTCAGATCAGGTTTTGTTGGAAAAAATAATCAATATCATCAACGAAAATATAGACAATACGGAATTGAATGTGGAAATGCTGGCAGCCGGGGTCGGGATGAGCCGTGTGCACATGCACCGGAAATTGAAAGAACTTACCAACCAGTCGGCTCGTGATTTTATCAAGACAATTCGCCTGAAGCAAGCTGCCGAATTGTTGAGCCAGCAAAAGATTACTATTTCTGAAGTGGCCTATGCGTTAGGGTTTAATAATTTATCACATTTCTCCAATACTTTCAAAGAATTTTATGGAATTTCGCCCAAAGAATATTCCGAGAAACATCGTAAACATATTTAGGGGTTGCACATACATTGTTGTTGTATTCAATTGTAGAAAATTCAGAATCAGCACTTTACGATAGTAAAAACGTTTAAATCGAAATCCGAAGTTAGGAGAACTTCAATAAGCACGAAATCAAAAAGGATGGAGAGAAATGAATTTCTCGTAAAGCTGAATTTGCTTTCGGGCAATGATTTTCAGTAGAGAAACGAAAATCAATTTCGATTAAAACGTTTGGGGATTGGATTTTATTGTGCAGATTCTGAATTTTCTAACATTTGTTCAAATCTACAATGACGACACTTATCAAACATACGTTGTGCATAATTGTAAAAAGATACCGACATGATAAATGACATTTTAAGAGATCTTTTAATCTTTTCATTTTCGATTTTATTGGCGTTTATGATTGATTTTAGGAAATCAATTAAGTACTGGTATATATTGTTATTATTTTTTGTTATTGGATTCGTTGATAATACATTCAACACGATAACAATGACATATCCTAATACTCAATTGATAAAATCACATATTTTTAACAATAATTTATATTTCAATTGGAGTTCTAAGTTTTATAGCATCGCTTTCGCTTTATTATTGTTGATTCCATTAAAAAAAATTATTACTCCCTCGGAAATTGGATTGAGATTAAGACAGAATGACAAGTCTGTCAAATTTTCACTGATTTTTATTCTAATCTTTTTTTTGATCGCTTCAACACTGGGACTTCTCAGTGGAAAAGCATCTTTTGATGGAGAAACTTTATTTTTCACGGCTATTATGCCGGGATTAAATGAAGAATTAATATATCGGGGATTATTATTAGGATTGCTGAACAAAATCTTTGAGAGAAAATATAGATTATTTAAAACCAATTTCGGTTGGGGAGTAATTATTACTTCTTTGATTTTTGGGATTCTTCACGGATTTCAAATAGGTGATAATTTTCAATTTCAATTCGATTTTTCCACAATTATAATATCTGGAATTTACGGATTTGTATACGCCTTGATTAGAGAGAGAAGTGGAAGCTTGGTTTTTCCTGTGATTGCTCATAGTACCGTAGATTTTTTTAACTTTTTTTTCAGGATGATATAAAAACAACTATGCACAATACACGGTATAGTTTATTGCCGTTGCAGTGCCGGTTTTAAGGTTTTCGCTCTTATTAAAGTTCAGTTGTAGCTTGATAAGGAAGAGCTTCGGAATCGGCAACAAACCATACCGCCAACGTTAGGCGGCATAGTAAAAAATGAAAAAAGACAGACTTGCGGGTTGAAAAATCTTTGACGAACTGTCCGCTTTTGCGACATAACTAGACGAATCTGTAACGACAGAATTTGCTCATTTTCGGGGTTTTGCTCGGCGGACAATTCCTCGCAGATTTTCAGGAAAAGAAAAAAACTTTTAAATAAACTGCTAGCTATAATAAGGCTGACAAAAAATAAACTTCAACGAAATAAGTTTTATGGAACAATGTTTAGTATTAATTGGCAGTGTCAAAAATAATGAAGCATCTTCATTTGGTTCAGGTTTTCTTATTTCGTTTAAATCAAATTTGTTTATTGTAACTTGTAAACATGTAATATATGAAGCTGGTCTTGAAAACTTATTTGCGATACCTAATCCTAAAATGACAAAATCTCCTATAGGTGGATACAAAATACTACCTATTTCAAAATTGCATTTTCATCCTGATGATACAATAAATAACACTTATGATATTGTTGTTTGTGAATTTAAAGAGTCTTCAATTGATGATCTTAAACAAATATCATTTCTTGAAGTAGAAAACACCAGCAATTATTCAAATCCAATAGTAAATGATGTGATAAAGGCATTCGGTTTTCCTATCGAATATGCAGAACCATTATTTGCAAACAATAGAGAGGACAAAATGCCTCCTTACAAAATTCAAGGAACTATTCAGGACATCCCAATTTCAGGACTTTCTCAAACAGGATTTATTGGGAAGCTCAATGAAGGTTTTTTTGCTTGGACCCCAAGAAATACTCAAGAGCTTAAAGGTCTAAGCGGAGGTCTTATAACCATATCAAAAAATAGTAATACAAAACCATGTGGTGTAATTCTAGGTAGTGCAGATATAAATATTTGTATAAACAGTCAGAATGTTGATTTCAAAGGTATTATATTTGCTAAGTTTGACAGGGTTTTAGACATATTAAAATCCTTTCATTACGAACAGAGTTCGTAAATGTCATGCAAAGGTTGAAAGATTAAGAAAAATTATTTTGTATAAGCGACTTTTCAGCAAGACAAGACAAATATAGACAAGACGCGAGAAACTAAACTACAGACCATAATACTTATGCTTCCTGCGGTCTGAAAGACCCAGCAAGGAAGCGTCGGTTGAACCGTATTCCCGCTTACAGGAGGGTGATTCAAACGAGCGTGAAGAAAAGTGTGTAGTTATGGAGAAAGCGACCGGTTTTGATGAGTTGTCGCAGGAAGAAAAAGACAGAAAAAGAATTAAGCGAGCTGATGGAAGTTGATTTTCGACAACAATACAGCTAAAAAAAGAGAAGAAAACAAGCAAAAACAGCGGTTTACCCCGTTTTTACGGGTGTGTTTGCTACAGAATAGGCAAAGCAATGGCCGTCACCGGTTTACTAACAGGGTTTTGGGGTTTACAGATTAAAGATTTCGGTCGGCAGTTCGGGGATAAAACACATTATCGGGCGAATGGATACGTGGTAATATCTCTCGTTCGGCGTAGTCTTTAGTTCGGCGTAGTCTCCAGACTACGTCGTGTTAAAAGCCGGACTTTGTCTGGCAAAAAAGACTGAAAAACGAATACGGTTAGTATATTTGTAAAAAAGGCTTATAGGTCATCAATCTGTCTTTTCTTTTTGAGTATACTTCAGTTACTCGTTTTCGGGAGCTTCTAATTCAATCATCAATGTCTCTTTTGGAATGCGGTCGCCTACCGACACATTGATTTTTTTGATTCTGGCAGTGAAAGGCATCTCTATGCGATTTTGCATTTTCATGGCTTCGAGTATCAGCAATGGCGCTCCTTCTTCCACTAAATCGCCTTCTTTAACCGAAATATGAATGATGGTTCCAGGTATAAACGATTGTATTTCATAAGGATTCGGATCAACCCACACTTTTCGATTCAAATATTTTTTAGTTAAAAGTGTTTTGTATTTTCGGGCTGTTATTGCAAAATCGACATATTCAGGAGTTTCTTTTTTCATGTTTTTTAGTTTCAAATTTTAGAATTATTAATGAGTTAACTGGAAATCAATCATATTTGTCGATTTTTTTTAGCCTCCAATTAACTAAACCAGCCTGATCAACTAAGGAATTATCATCAAATAAAGTACTCAATTGTGCGTGCTATATCTTTGTAATACAGTGATGTTATAAAAAGACAATGAGTAGTTTTTTACCTGACAATTCCTAAATATCAAAATGGAGGAACACCATGTTTTTTTGCCGGACGATAATCGTCCTTGTTTTTCGAAACATCCAGCGCATGTAACAATAATTCACGGGTTTCGTTCGGTTCAATTACCGCGTCGATATAGCCTTTGGAAGCTGCTACAAAAGGATTAGCGAATTTTTCGATATATTCCTTCACTTTTTGTTGGCGCATTGCATCTTCGTCTTCTGCTTCCATTATTTCTTTACGGAAAATAATATTAGCCGCACCTTCCGGTCCCATGACTGCAATTTCAGCGCCCGGCCAGGCAAACATAAAGTCGGCGCCCAAATGACGAGAGTTCATGGCAATATAACCTCCGCCATAAGCTTTGCGAAGAATTACGGTTATCTTAGGCACAGTGGCTTCGGAATAAGCATAAAGCACTTTGGCTCCATGGCGTATTACTCCGGCATGTTCCTGATCCACTCCTGGCAAGTAACCCGGCATATCTTCCAAAGTAACGATAGGGATATTAAATGCATCGCAAAAACGGATAAAACGGGCGGCTTTGTCCGAAGCATCACAATCGAGCACTCCGGCCAGATACAACGGTTGGTTGGCAACGAATCCAACGGTTTCACCATCCATTCGTCCAAATCCAATGACAATATTGGGCGCCCAAAGTTCCTGAACTTCGAGGAATTTTGATTCGTCGGTCAGAGCGAATATAATTTCACGAACATCATAAGGATGTTTCGGATCGGAAGGTATAATGTTTTCAATATTTTTTCTGAACTTAGGTTTTTTAGGCTCAACACGTGCCGCTTTTTGTTGATTGCTGTGTGGAATGAGCGATACCAGATTTTTTATTTGTTCCATACATTGCAACTCGCTTAACGCGTAAAAATGTGCATTTCCGGTAATTTCGGCGTGAACGCGGGCGCCTCCGAGGTCTTCCTGCGAAATTTTTTCGCCTAAAACAGTTTCAATTACGTTCGGTCCGGTGATAAACATTTTCGAGATGTTTTCAACCACGAACACGAAATCGGTAAGTGCAGGTGAATAAACGGCTCCACCGGCGCAGGGACCCAAAATAACAGAGATTTGAGGAATTACTCCCGAAGCCATGGTATTGCGATAGAATATTTCACCGTAACCGGCCAAAGCGCCGATACCTTCCTGAATACGGGCGCCTCCCGAATCGTTGATACCTATACAAGGAACTTTCATTTTCAAGGCGTGATCCATAATTTTGGTAATCTTACGCGCGTGTTTCAATCCTAACGAGCCACCCATAACGGTGAAATCCTGTGCGTAAATACAAATAGGAGCGCCATTGATGGTACCTGTGCCTGTAATTACACCATCGCCCGGAAGTTCTTTGCTGGCCATTCCAAAATTTTGTTCTTCATGTTCTACAAAAAGATCATATTCATGAAACGAGCCTGCGTCCAATAGAACAAGAATACGTTCGCGGGCTGTCAGTTTACCCATAGCTGCCTGTTTCTGTATGGCTTTGTCACCGCCTCCTTTTTCGATAATGGCTTTCTTTTGTCGCAAAGCCAGAATGTTTTTCTTCGTGGTCATAATATTTTTTTGATTAAACTTAAAATTAAATACCGGTCATGTTATTTTGACCAAACTTAAATTCGGGGACAAAAATAACGCTTTTATTATTAAAATGTGCAATTATTACAACGCTTACAATTGCATCTTATAGTTTGAATTTCTATTTCAGGAGCTTAAGTATTTTTTTTCTTGTAGAAATAAATCCGGGAGTATAGTCGTAGGTCGAAATATTTTCGAGATATGCAAGTAATTCGGGTTTGAAATCGGGCTGAATCAGGCTCAGTTTGTACAAGATTTTCATCGAAAGCGCCTGGTGCGAAACATCTGATCGTGGAGAAATCATCCAATCAAAAAGTTTATTAATCAACTCTACCGGGATATTTTCAGGTAATTTCAGATTATTCAATATGGATAACAGCGATCGGAGCACGCCGCCATGTTTTTCGTCAATTAATTGCAGGCAAATTCTTTCTATGTGTTTACCGGTAAACCATTCGGGCTTTTTTCTGCTGATTTTATCGCATGCCCAACCCGCTCGCCAGGCAATATTTTTGTCGGTATCGAAAGCCATTTCGAATAATTCCTGAAATTCAACGGGATAATCATAAACAAATTGAATAATTGTGTCAATATATCCAATCGATGCCGGATTGCTTAATTCAACTCGCAGGTTCATAGGCGTTTGAAAAGTTATTTCAGGATAATATCGTTGATTACATCGGCTCCCACCTGCTTGTTGAGCGACTTTCTTATTTCTTCGCGCGAAAGGAATAAATCGTGCCTGAGAACGGAAGAAGTAAGAGTAACGTATAAAACTTTGTTTTTCACCTTTAATTCGGTGGTGTACTGGGTAATGTTATCCCCGAGAACTTTTGGCCATGCATCGATTAAACGTTTTTCGTTCAATTGTTTGTCCAGATGGTTTGCTTTCAACACCTGCCCGATGACATCGCGTAATAATTCAGTATTTTTTTTTCGCATGGTTTTTTGTCCCGATTTATCGTAATTTTAAAACCTGGCCTGTTTTGGCGCCTTCGTTGAAAGGCATTTGATTGAGCAAATATAATTTTTCGGTTTTTATGGCGTAGGTTTGGGCAATTTGGTACATGGTTTCTCCCTCGCGAATAACATGGGTTGGATAAGTTTTTCCTGCTTTGTTTTTTTTGTATTGCAGATAGAGCTGAGCGCCCGGTGTTAAAGGAGCATCTCCGGTAATTTCGTTATAGGCTTTCAGCGTTTTTTCGCTGATATTAAACTCGTCGGCTATGCTTCCGTATGTATCGCCTTGTAATGTAATAATATAACGGACATGATTGTTTTTCAAAACCTGATGATCCTGGATAGCCGCGATATTGCCTATTGGAGCAGATGGAGCCTCTTTGTTTTCGGAAATTGAATTTTGTGCAGCGCCATTTTCGTTAATATTTTGCATTAAGTCGTAGGTGTGCAGTTCGTAATTTTCGATAATTGAGATAAGTTTATATGCATAGACAGGATCTGTGGCATAACCTGCCTTTTTAAGTCCATGCGCCCAACCTTCGTAGTCAGTTGGGCTTAAGTTAAATAAAAAGGCATACCTGGGTTTGTTTTTAAAAAGCAGCGAATGATCTTCGTATGAATCCGATACCTGGTTGTACTTTCGGAAGCATTCTCCTTTGTTGTCGTCATCGTGATATATTTTGTCTCCCGTCCAGTCGTTGTGGCATTTAATTCCAAAATGATTATTCGATTTTTTGGCAAACTCACTTTGTCCGGCGCCCGATTCGAGCAAGCCCTGAGCCAGGGTGATGCTTGCCGGGATACCATGTTCTTTTTGTTGGATAACTGCAAGATGACTATATGTGTTTATATAATTGATGTATGCCTGACTTTTAGGTTGGGGATAAACCGTAAAGCAAATGAAAAGGAAGGGAATAATAAGGGTCCGTTTGTTTTTGAAAGCATGCATAATTGGAATATTTTTATTTATTTTACCACAAAAATATAACTAATTACCCAAAAACAGCCAATTGAAAGAATTATTTTATATTTTTGTAAGAACATTGAGCATTGCTGCCAGATCACAATTAAATGTTAATAATTTAACAATCATTCGATGACTTGCATATATTAGATTTTATTTTACCTTGACGAATGAGAAATTGACAATTTATTGTTTTATGTAGGGAATTGAGAAAACAATATCAAATAAGGAAATCACACTTAAAAAATATGATCGAAAAAACAATTGAAACAAAAATAAGCGTTTACAAATTTGAAGAGTTAAGCGCTGAATTTCAGATGTTGATTGGGAGAGCTAAAGAGCAGGTAATTAACGCCTATGCACCTTATTCCGAATTTCATGTAGGAGCAGCGGTTCAACTTGAAAATGATGAAATTTTTACCGGAAGTAATCAGGAAAACTCGGCATATCCATCGGGGCTTTGTGCCGAAAGGGTGGCCATGTTTTATGCAAACTCGCAATATCCCCAGATACCGGTAAAAACTTTGGCTATTGCAGCATTTACAAAAGGTTCGTTTTTGGCCGATCCGGTAACACCATGTGGTTCATGCCGTCAGGTTTTGCTCGAAACTGAAACTCGCTTCGAAAAAGATATAACGATTTTACTTTATGGAACAGAATATATTTATAAAATTGATAATGTAAAACAACTTTTGCCTCTCTGTTTTGAAAAGAGTAGTTTGAGCCGATAATTGATTTTTTATATATTTGTTTGCTTTGGTCACAAATTATACTTATATTGCAAACGAATTTTAAAAATATCCGAATTATTTTATTACTCATCAGCGAATGAAAAAGATAAAATTTAATATAGAGTATCCTTTGAATAATGCTTCACTCTCCATTCTGTGGAATTCAATCGGAACGCCTCTCGGATTGTCGGAATGGTTTGCCGATGGAGTTACAGTTATTGATAATGAATATGTTTTTTGTTGGGAAAAACATGAACAAACTGCCAACCTGCAGCAACTCAAGCAACATTCATCAATTCGTTTTCAGTGGAAAGAAGATGAAGGAACAGACTACTATTTTGAATTGAAAATGACGGTACTCGAAATTACGGGTGAATTAACACTGATTGTAACTGATTTTGCCGAACCCGCCGAAGTTAGCGATACAATTTTACTGTGGAATAAGCAAATTGAACAACTTCGACGTAAGACAGGGATGTAAAGTGTTTGCAAAAAACGCTAATCTCTGCGTTGCACTCACATCAAAAGACACTCATTTACATGAGTAAACTCCGTGTTTTTGCTGTTTCGTGCGCCTTGACCTTTTCTTATCAAACACTGAGTTTTTTTTCAAGCACTAATTTATTGGATTTGTGTTCTTTATCCTGCTTTATATGTGAATTTTTGGTTTGTAGCCGGTATTCACTTTGTATCTTATTTTATTTTTCTCCCCCTTGTAAATCAGTTCTTTAAGTTAATTTCGCACTTCTTCTAATTGATTATTGAACTTTTTGCAGTAATTTTGTTGCTCTTAATAAAAAGAAGCAGAATGTTCCGACTTAAAAAAATTGACCTTTACATATTTAAAAGATTCTTTACGCTGTTTTTAATGACATTTTTCATCTGCATTTTTATTTTGTTGATGCAGTTTTTGTGGAAACATTTTGCCGAATTAGTAGGTAAGGGCATAGGCCCGGATGTGCTGGCGGAATTTTTTTTGTATGCAATTTTTACTTTGGTACCATTGGCTTTACCTTTAGCCATTTTGCTGGCTTCGCTCATGACTTTCGGCAACCTGGGCGAAAATTTTGAGCTGACCGCCATGAAATCGGCCGGCATTTCACTTTTCAGAATTATCCGGCCCCTCATTGTTTTTATTGCCTTTGTATGTATCGGGGCATTTTATTTTTCAAACAATGTACTTCCCATATCACAAACCAAACTCTGGACTTTGATTTTTTCGCTCAGACAGAAATCGCCTGAATTTGACATTCCCAAGGGAGAATTTTACTCGGGAATCAATGGCATAAATCTTTATGTGAGAGATAAAAAAGATGGTCTGTTAAAAGACTTGATGATTTATGACTTTTCGGGAGGGTTCAATAATGCCACAGTTATGGTCGCCGATTCGGGGAGAGTTCAGTTTACCGAAGATAAAAAATATTTATTGCTGACCCTTTATGATGGTGAAAGTTTTGAAAATCTGAAGAAACAACGGATGACTAATTCATTGTCAAACATTCCCTATCGCAGGGAAATATTCGAATATAAAGAAATTTTACTCGATTTCGATTCTGATTTTACTCGTTTCGATGAATCGATTCTCGAAGACCAACACGTGAGTAAAAATATAGCTCAGCTGACCCAATCGATTGATTCGGTAAATAAAATTGTGCAATTCAGAATTAAAGAACAGGCAACCGAGATAGTCGAACGTCGTTATTTCGGACGCGAATTTGAACCGGGCAGGTCGTTGGAGGTAAGTAAGAACATCGACTTAAAGAAATATGACCCTGATACGCTGTTAAATAGTTTTGATTCGGGAGATTTGGAAGTGGTTGCAAATACGGCAATCCAGAAAGCCAACGAGATGAAAAATCAAATTGAATATAATAATATTACCTTGGGCGAACCTCAAAAATATGTCAGCAGGCACCAGATAGAATGGCATCGTAAGTTTACCTTGTCGTTTGCCTGTCTTATCTTTTTCTTTATTGGAGCTCCGCTCGGCGCAATTATCCGTAAGGGAGGTTTGGGAGCGCCGGTGGTCATATCGGTTATCATGTTTATCATATATTATATAATTGATAATACTGGCTATAAAATGTCACGCGAGGGATTGTGGACTGCCTTTCAGGGAATGTGGTTGAGTTCGTCGGTGTTGCTTCCCCTGGGTATCTTTCTAACCTATAAATCGGCAGTTGATGCAACTTTGTTCAATACCGAGCAATACATGAAATTTTGGGATAAAACAAAACAAAAGTTTTTTCAAATCGTTAGAAGAACGAACAAAAATTCCGCAGAAAAATTTACATCATAAAAAAATGGATACAATATTAAATAGCATCGAAGAAGCCGTAGAGGATATTAAATCAGGGAAGTTTGTTATCGTTGTGGATGATGAGGATCGTGAAAATGAAGGCGATTTTATTTGTGCCGCCGAAAAAATGACTCCCGAAATGGTTAATTTCATGATAACCCACGGGCGGGGAGTTTTATGTGCCCCTCTGACCGAAGAGCGTTGCGATCAGTTGAATTTGGAAATGCAGGTTGAAAAAAATACTTCAATTCACTCAACTCCTTTTACTGTAAGTGTTGATAAATTAGAAGGATGTACCACCGGAGTTTCGGCTTCGGACCGGGCTGCCACTTTTCAGGCTTTAGCCGACCCGAATTCAGAACCTGGGACTTTCGGACGTCCCGGACATATATTCCCTTTACGGGCGCGTACCAAAGGAGTCCTTCGCCGTGCAGGCCACACCGAAGCTGCCGTTGACCTGACTCGCCTGGCAGGTTTATACCCGGCAGGTGCGTTGATCGAAATTATGAACGAAGATGGCAGCATGGCACGATTACCCGAACTGATTGAACTTTCAAAAAAATTCAATATGAAAATAATTTCGATAGAAGATCTTATTGCTTACCGTCTTAAAACAGAATCGCTGGTCGAAAAAGGAGAAAAAGTTAATATGCCGACTGCACACGGTCATTTTAAACTCATTCCGTTCCGCCAGATTTCAAACGGTTTGGAACATGTGGCTTTGATTAAAGGAGAATGGGGTAAAGACGAACCGGTTTTGGTACGCGTACATTCATCGTGCATCACTGGCGATATTTTCGGATCAATGCGTTGCGAATGTGGCGAACAGTTGCATAAAGCCATGGAGATGATTGAAAAAGAGGGTAAAGGCGTCATCGTTTATATGAATCAGGAAGGACGTGGCATCGGACTTATGAATAAGATAAAAGCCTATAAATTGCAGGAAGAGGGTTTGGATACCGTAGATGCTAACATACATCTTGGTTTTGATGCCGATGAGCGTGATTATGGTGTCGGAGCTCAGATTTTACGCGAAGTAGGTGTTTCAAAAATACGGTTGATGACTAATAATCCGGTAAAACGAATTGGTTTGGAAGCATACGGTTTGTCAATTATCGAAAATGTACCCATCGAGGTTGCACCAAACGAGTATAATGCATTTTATATGCAGACTAAAAAAAATCGCATGGGGCATGATTTGAAATATTCAAAGTAAAAATCAGTTGTTTTTAAGTTAATTTTCAGCAACTTATATAATTCGTGTTTATGAAAACAGCATTAATCACAGGTGTTACATCCGGCTTTGGCAGGGCGTTTGCTTTGCGCCTGGCTAAGCTTGGTTACCGGTTGATTATTACCGGACGACGCCTCGATCGGTTGGAAGAGCTTACACAAAAAATTAGAACCGTTTACTCGGTTGATGTTTTGCCCTTGTGTTTCGATGTACGTGATAACGAAGCATGTCGTCATGCAATTGAATCGATTCCTTCCGGTTTTAAAAATATAGATCTGCTGGTAAATAATGCCGGCCTGGCAGCCGGTGCAGCTTCTTTCGATCAAAGCGATCTGGATGATTTTGAGCAAATGATTGATACCAATGTAAAAGGTTTGCTTTATATTACCAAACTGATTGTGCCCGGAATGATCGAACGTCAATCGGGACATATTGTTAATATCTCATCTATTGCCGGTATCGAAGTTTATCCCAACGGAAGTGTTTATTGCGCGTCGAAACATGCCGTAAATGCCATTACCAAAGGATTACGACTTGATTTGGTGAAACATGGGATTAAAGTCGGTTCCATCTCACCCGGAATGGTTGAAACTGAATTCTCAATTGTCCGCTATCATGGCGATGAAGAAAAAGCCCAGGCTGTATATGCCGGTTTAATTCCACTCGATGCCGAAGATATTGCCGATGCACTCGAATTTATTATTACCCGACCTGACCATGTGAGTATCAATGATATACAAATTAATCCGAAACAGCAGGCAAATACCTATATTGCGTATCGGAAAGCGGATGAATCACTGAAATCATGATACTCTTTTTATAATTAATTTATGAATGATAAGATTTTATTCTAATAAATTCAAATAATTAAAAAAAATATCTTATTTTTGTCTGAGTATATTTTATAATATGTTATCGAATAAAATATTATCAATCGAATTGATGATATAAAATTCACCAAAAAAGTTGAAAATGAACCCACTTGAATTAAACAAGGACCCTGAAATTGTACCAAACGAGCAAACTGAAGTTGTTGGCGCTGAAATAAATGAAACAGAAGAGCTTACAGCTGAAGTTGATGTTGTTGATAACGTAGACACTGCTTTGGAAAAAAAAACTGATGAACAACTTCAAACAGTTGTTACAAAGCTCCCCGATTACAGTTTATACACCAAAGCCGAACTCGTCGATGCATTGAAGTTGCTCATCGAAAAGGAAATTGATACAATAAAAGAAGAAGTGGAGATCATTAAACAAAGTTTTTATAAACGTACAAAAGCTGAAGCAGAAGAGTCGAAACATCTTTTTTTAGAAGCCGGTGGAGAGGAGTCGGAATTTAAGGTGGATAAAGATGAACTGGAAGATACACTCAAATCTTTATTAAACGAATACCGCTCCAAAAAAGCAGTATTTACGGCTCAACTCGAAAAGGACAAAGAAAATAATTTAATCCTCAAACAGCACATTCTGGAGCAAATGAAAGTTTTGGTGGACAGCAATGATGATGTTTCGACGCACATTAACGAATTCCGTGCTTTACAACAAAAATGGAAATCCATAGGTCAGGTGCCAGCTCAGCATGCTACTGAAATGTGGAAACGATATAACTCGAACCAGGAAGCATTTTGGGATTTGATTAAAATTAATAATGAACTTCGCGAGTACGATTTCAAAAAAAATCTTGAAGCCAAAACTTTACTTTGCGAAGCTGCCGAACAACTTGACACGGAAAGGAATATTATAGTTGCATTTCAGCAACTACAAAAGTTACACGAAGAATGGCATGAATTGGGGCCGGTTAGCCGCGAACTACGTGAGCAAATCTGGAACCGTTTCAAAGAAGCTTCAAGTGTTATCAATAAAAAACATCAAGCCTATTTTGATACTGTCCGTAAACTGGAAGATGAAAACATGGAAGCAAAGATTGCTCTTTGCGAAAAGATTGAAGCATTCGATTACAGTAATTTAAATACATACAAGGCTTGGGACGATGCAACGCGCATCGTTTTGGCATGGCAAGATGAGTGGCGCACCATCGGTTTTGCTCCACGAAAAGTGAACCAAAAATTATTCGACAGGTATCGCAAGGTTTGCGATGCATTTTTTGATGCAAAAGCCGTGTTTTATAAAGCGTCGAAAAATATTCTGGCTCAAAATCTCGAAAAGAAAAAAGCCTTATGCGAACAGGCTGAAGCGCTGAAAGACAGTGTGGAGTGGAAAGAAACTTCTGAAAAATTAATTCAATTGCAGAAGGAATGGAGAACTATCGGGCCTGTATCTAAAAAATTCTCCGACGACCTTTGGAGACGTTTTATTACTGCCTGTGATTATTTCTTTGAACAGAAAAATAAAAATACTTCAGGACAAAGAAGTGTTGAAACTGATAATTTAGCGAAGAAAAAGGAGATCATTGAAAAAATCAACCTGCTTGAAAATAAAGGTAATTCCATAGAAGCTCTTTCGACCTTGCGTGAGTTTATGGCTGAATGGAATGCTGTCGGGCACGTGCCATTTAAAGATAAAGATAAAGTTTACAAAGAGTATCGTACTGCTGTCGACAAACAATTCGATATTTTAAACATTGATGCTTCGCAACGCCGACTTGATTCTTTCAAAAACAATCTGAAAGATATGGCCGGCAAAGGTGAAAACAAATTGTATCGTGAACGCGAAAAATTAATACGGTCTTATGAACATTTAAAATCGGAAATTGCTACTTACGAAAACAATTTCGGTTTTTTCAGTTCTTCATCGAAAAAAGGTGGAGGGTTGATTAAAGAAATGGAGCGCAAAATTGAAACGTTGAAAGAAGAAAGTAAATTGATTGAGCAAAAAATCAACCTGATAGAAGAAAATATGTAAAAGCGCGGTTGATATCCTTTAAAATATTAAAAACCCTGATTGAATTTTGTCTCAATCAGGTTTTTTTGTCTTTTATTCTACCGGTTTAACTTTATATCCGGCTTGCTTTAAGCCGTTGATTAAACCTTTATCTCCCGGTAAATGAAGAATGTCCACCGCAATAAAACAACTCTTTTTGCTCATTAATCCGGGTAACTCTTTCAACCAGCCGGTGTTACGATTATCAGTATCTTCTTCTGCTATATTTCCCGAACGTTTCGACAATAAAAGCAAATCGTCCGTTTCCCCTTTTTTGTAAAGCTGATTAAAGATAAGTAGTTCACGGCTTAAACTGTCTTTTTTGACGACTGTTTCGGCTAATATATCTGCCTGATGTTGAATATTTTGTTGGTTCAGGGTTCGGTTTATTTGTTGTTCGATGGTTTCGAACCCAGTTACCTTTTTTCCTTTTTCGGTTGCCGCAATCTGAAAGTACGAATCCGACTGAGCGTCGTCGTAAATTCCGGTGAGTTTTTTAAATAGTTCAATTTCGTATAAATTCAGAATCAAGGCTGGATGCATTTTTGATAATTCTTTTAATCCGATTTTAAGTACTGATTTCAATTCGGTATCGACCAGTTTATATTTTTCTTCCGGTAAGTAATCTTTAATTGTTTTGTTGTCGGGAATTAAGGCTGCTTTAAGAAGGAGTTCGTTGGCTTCGATATTATTTATAACTACTTCGCCAACAACAATATCACATTCGTTGAAAGCTTTATATAAACCTTGTACGCTGTCTAAAAATACTACAGGGATCAACGGGTGCGTACCGAATATATACGATGGATTTTCAAGTCCGTTGCCTGTAATCTTCCAAAGTAATTGCGCTTGTAAAAAATTCAGACTTAAAACGATGAATAAACCGGAAAAATAGATACGTTTCATGTTTTGTTTGTTAAATACAATGACAAAGTTACTCTTATTTTTTCCTATCAGGCTAAATTTCCATCCGGATTCATAAACTTTTATAATACTTTATTATTTCTTTGTGTAAGTTTTTTTATGGAAGATATCCGAAAAATTTAATTGTTTTGTCAATTATAATTATCTTTGCATAGACTTCAACAATATAAAAAATACACTATGACACTTCAACAGCTTGAATACATCATTGCTTTGGACAAAACACGACATTTTGTGCGTGCCGCCGAAATGTGCTCGGTTACACAACCCACGTTGAGTGCAATGATTCAGAAACTTGAGGATGAACTGGATTGCCGGATTTTCGACCGATCTATGCATCCGATTGTTCCGACTGAGGTTGGCGCTTTAATACTTCAGCAGGCACAGGTAATTCTTTATAATGTAAGCCAGTTAAAAGAAAGCGTGTTGACTCGGAAAGGCGCTTTGTCGGGAACACTTTCCATGGCTATGATTCCGACAGTGGCTCCTTATCTTTTACCGGGTTTTATTTCAACTTTCAGAAAAGACTACCCTGAAATAACATTGAAAATCACTGAAATGCGAACAGAATCAATTATCAAAAGTTTGCATACAGCCGAAATTGATATGGCAATTTTATCTACGCCGCTCGACGATCCGAAAATTCTGGAAGTGCCGCTTTATTATGAAAAGTTTGTAGCCTATATTTCGCCCAATGAGTCGATTTATACTCAGGAAGAAATTGCCGTAAACGATATGCCGCTGGATCATCTATGGGTGTTGGAAGAGGGACACTGCTTACGCAACCAGGTCTTTAATTTCTGTCAAAACAAAACACATTCATCAGTTTATGAGGCCGGAAGCATTGATACCTTGGTAAAGATTGTGGATATTAATGGCGGTTATACCGTTATTCCCGAACTACATATCGATTTGCTGAACGAAACGCAAAAACAAAACCTGCGTAAAATTGTACGTCCTGAAGCTACGCGCGAAATCGCCTTAGTTATTCGGTACGATTATGTGCGCGAAGGATTGATGAATGCCGTTGCCAATAGCATTAAACAAATTATTCCTTCGCACATGTTAGATGCCCGATTGAAAAAATTTGCGATAAGGTTGTAGGGATAGATTAATTAGTTGATTGAGTTGAAACGTTAAATGCTGAATATCTAACTTTAGGCAGGCCTCCTTCAACCTTTAAACGGTAAATCTTCCTTAGCATAGAACGTGAGATTTTTCGTACCTTTGCACTTCCAAAAAAAGAAAAATTTTGAATCTTTCCGACTTGCAGCAATTGTATGCCCTGCATCCGCAAGTAAAAGCGCTTGCAAAATGGGCGGATTCCGCAGAATCAAATCTGAAAATATCGGGTTTGAGCGGTTCTTCGTGCGCTTTAATTACTGCATCGTTGTTCAAGGAACGTCCACATACCCAGATTCTGGTGATGAACGATGCTGATGAAGCGGCATACCTGTACAACGATTTAAAGCAAATTCTCTCGCCCGACGAAGTATTTTATTTTCCTTCATCATTCAAAAAAGCCATTAAACTGAGTCAGCTCGACACAGCCAATGAAATATTGCGTACCGAAGTGCTGAACAGGTTGGCTAATAATTCTGCACCATGTGTGGTGGTTTGTTATCCGGAATCGTTGATGCAGAAAGTGATTTCGGCACACGGCATGAAAACCCGCATGCTAAAATTGAAAGTGGGAGAAAACCTGAGCATCGACTTTTTGTCGGAAATGCTTTTGGAATATGGTTTTGAGCGGGTCGATTTTGTGTACGAACCAGGACAGTTTTCGGTGCGCGGAAGCATAGTCGATATTTTTTCGTTTGCTTTCGAATTACCTTTCCGTTGCGATTTTTTTGGCGACGAAGTGGAATCAATACGTGTTTTCGATATTGAAACGCAACTTTCGAAGGAGCAACGCGCCGAAGTGGAAATTATTCCCGACTTATTACGGGATACCGAATCTACCCACGTTTCGTTTCTCGAATTTATTCCGGCCTACAGCTGGTTGACTTTTTCGAACGCGGCTTTTGTGCGCGAACGTATCAATTTACTTTACGATGAAGCGTTGGTAAAAGCCAACGAAGGCGAACATAAAGTACCGCATTTACATAAATCGCGCATTACGGGTGACGAATTTATGACACAACTTCAACGGTTCCGTAAAATGGAATGGAATGAAAAAACTTATTTTCAGGCAAAACAGGAAATACGTTTTAATACGTCACCTCAACCGATTTTTCATAAAAACTTCGATCTGGTGGCTGATAATTTGAAAAAAGGATTAGCTGAAGGCTACAAACTTTATGTCCTGAGCGATAGCGTAAAACAGACCGATCGTATAGCTGCTATTTTTGCCGATCGGGGCGATAATATAGTTTTTCAACCGGTAAAAAACACCCTGCACGAAGGTTTTATCGATCACGATTTGTCGGTTTTTTGTTATACCGACCACCAGATTTTCGACCGTTTTCACAAATTCCAGTTGCGCACCGATAAAACCCGTCAGGGTAAAGTGGTAATGACGCTTAAAGAGCTGAATCAATTTCAGATAGGGGATTATATGGTGCATGTCGACCATGGTGTGGGAACATTCGGCGGGTTGGTGCGCACCAATGTAAACGGGAAAATGCAGGAAATGGTGAAGTTGATTTACAAAGACGATGATATCATTTTTGTGAGTATACACGCTTTGCATCGTATTTCGAAATATAAAGGCAAAGAAGGCGAAGCACCCCGGATAAACAAACTGGGTTCAGGTGCGTGGGAACGTTTGAAAGAGCGTACCAAGGCTAAAGTTAAAGATATTGCCCGCGAACTTATTAAACTTTATGCCAAACGCAAAGCAGAACAGGGATTTCAGTATTCGCCCGACAGCTATTTACAACAGGAACTCGAAGCATCGTTTATTTACGAGGATACACCCGATCAGGTGAAAGCAACTGCCGATGTAAAAAAAGATATGGAATCCTCACTACCCATGGATCGTTTAGTTTGCGGCGATGTGGGATTCGGGAAAACGGAAGTAGCCATGCGTGCGGCATTTAAAGCGGCAACGGATGGCAAGCAGGTGGCTGTGCTTGTGCCTACCACCGTGTTGGCTTTGCAACATTACAACTCATTTAAAGAACGATTCAAAGACTTTCCGGTTACGGTTGAATACTTGAGCCGTGCGCGCAGTAAAAACCAAACCAAAGATGTATTGGAACGCCTGGCGAACGGTAATATTGATATCGTTATCGGTACACATAAATTGGTGGGAAAAAGTGTGAAGTTCAAAGATTTGGGATTGCTGGTTATCGACGAAGAACAGAAATTCGGTGTTTCGGTAAAGGAAAAGCTCAAAGAAATGAAGGTGAATGTGGATACATTGACCATGACTGCTACGCCCATTCCGCGTACCTTGCAGTTTTCGTTGATGGGCGCACGCGATTTGTCCATTATCAATACGCCGCCGCCCAATCGATATCCGGTACAAACCGAGATTCATTTGTTCGATGAAGATGTGATTCGCGAAGCTATTCAGTTGGAAATGAGTCGTAACGGACAGATTTTTTTTGTAAACAATCGCATTCAGAGTATATATGCCATGGAGTCGATGATTCGCCGTTTGGTGCCGGGCTGTCGTGTGGCTGTCGGCCACGGGCAAATGCCGCCCGATAAACTGGAGGAAATCATTGTCGATTTTATCGATTACGAATATGATGTATTGGTGGCAACCACCATTATTGAATCGGGCATTGATATTCCGAATGTAAATACCATTATTATCAACAGTGCGCATACTTTCGGGTTGAGCGATTTACACCAGTTACGGGGGAGGGTAGGGCGTAGCAATCGCAAGGCTTTTTGTTATCTGATAGCTCCCGAAATGAGTTTGCTTACTCCCGAAGCCCGGCGCCGATTGCAGGCGTTGGAAACTTTTGCTGAGTTAGGCAGCGGTTTTAATATTGCCATGCAGGATTTGGATATTCGTGGAGCGGGCAATATGCTGGGAGCGGAACAAAGTGGCTTTATTGCCGACCTTGGTTACGAAACTTATCAGAAAATCCTGAACGAAGCGGTGCATGAACTGAAAGATGAAGAATTTTCCGACCTTTATGCCGAAGAAATTGCACAGGAAAAGAATTCTACGGCTTATGTAACCGACTGCCAGATCGATTCGGATATGGAATTGCTTTTCTCGGTGGATTATATCGAAAATGTTTCGGAGCGTATCAGCCTGTATCGTGAGTTGGATAACATTAATAATGAAACGGATTTGCAGGAATTTGAAAAACGGCTCGAAGACCGTTTCGGTAAAATTCCCGAAAAAGGGCAGAGCCTGTTGCAGGTTGTGCGTTTGCGCTGGGTGGCTATGCAATATGGTGTTGAAAAATTAGTGTTGAAAGATGATAAGATGACGGCGTTTTTGGTTTCCAATGTACAATCGGCCTATTATCAATCCGAGAATTTTGGTAAGATACTGAAATACATGACTACGCATCCACGCCAATGTCAGCTTCGTGAGAAAAACGGACGGCGCTCGGTGGTATTTGCCGATGTGAAATGGGTGGAAAAAGCTTATTTTATTTTTAAAGAGATCGAAAGTTTTAAATAAGATTCGAAGTATTTTGAACCGTCCTGACCGCTTCAAGCGGTCAGGACGGTTTTGCGTTTATTAAATTAATCAAAAGCCTCCTTCCATTCTGCCTCCTCCCCTGAAGCCGCCTCCATCGGGTCTCATTCCCGGTCCGAAGCGATTCTGACGTTCGTTCTGATTGTTATTTCCACCGAATTTATTGATTTTGTAGGTAAAGCTAACCAAAAAATACGAAGGCAGTGTATTATAACTGTTGTATTCGACATAATTGTCGCCTATGGTTTGACGGATATTCAGTCGTTGGTGTAAAATATCACTAGCTCTTAACGAGACAGTTCCTTTGTTTTTAAATACCGATTTATCGAGCGAAGCATTCCACATCATCTCGCTTTGTTCCATATTGGTATAACCGGCACGGTCGGAATAAGCAATGTCGGAGCTCAGGGTGAAATTGTACGGGAAGCGTATGACAATATTGCCGCGTCCTGTCCAGTCCCAGATTTCGGTTCCTGCGTTTGTCAGGTTGTTGAGCGTGTTTGAATATCCTATCCTGCCTCTTACACCCAGTTCTATTACATCGTGTGTGAAAGTCAACGATATTTCCTCCGCACCGCCATAATTGCGTGTTTTACTCAAGTCGCCCAGCAATAGATAGTCCGTATTTATCTTGTCGATGTCAATATTTCTCGAAATATAACTGTATTGGGTGCGGTAATTGATTGAAGTACTCGTGTTGAAATGTAACCGTTTTTGAATGATGGGCGTGTTATACATTATATTCCAGTTCAAAGACAAAGGTATTGCATCCGAATTGACCGTTTGGCTGTATTGTTTGAGCGTATTATCGTAAATTTTATTGGATACTAATGCGTCCTTTGTTGCATTGGCGTTCAGAAAAGTACTGAACGATGAGAAACTCTTGTCGTTGAAAGTGCTGTACATCAAACGCAGGTTGTGTGAAAATGATGGATTCAGCGAAGGATTACCGACGGTTTCGGCCATTAAATCGGTATTGTTTTTAACGGGTTGCATCTGATTAATCGAAGGTTGTTGTGTCCGTCCGCGATAATCGATACGGGCAAATTGTTTTTTCCCGAAATTATACTGAAACCGGCCCGTAGGTGAAAAATTGAAAACTCCATAAGTGGTATCGCTTGTCAGTCCATTGCCGTAAGTACGTATGTTTTTTGTCTGTGAAGGTTCGCCGTTTAACCCTATCATCACATTGTAGTTTTTATCGGTATAGCGGTAATTCAATTCAAGCGATTCGCGAAAAAATTGGTTTTCGAAATGATTGCTGTATTCTTCATTGAAAATGGAATATTCTCCACCGGCATCGATTCCATATTGAAGTTTTTCGGAAGTTGTATTATTGTTACTCACCGTTAATGCAGCTTCAATCATATTTTTATTATTCCAGAGCGGCTCAACGAACGACATACGCAGGCTTGAATTGAAATTATCGGAACGGTTGGTAATGAACTGATCGACATGTGTTGTCGAGTCGGCAGTATATTTATTCGACAGGTTGTAACTGTCGTTATCGCTTTGCGAAAATCCTGTGCGCAAATTAGCTGTAAACGAACGTCCTTTTTTTGATGGTGATTTGTAGTTGTAAATCAAATTAAACCCGCCTGAAAGGGACGAATTCGTACCTTCGTTCCGGGAATCGCCCCAACTTGTGGAATCGCCTTCCGTGAGATATGAATAGTCTATGCTATTGTAAGAATCGGTGGCGCTGTAGTTTATGTTTGGCTGCAGGATGATAGTGTTTAAACTGTCAATTTTCCATTCGACCTCGAGCCGCATATTCGCATCGTATTTATTATTTTCCGATTTGTTTTTGGATAAATCGTTATAGGTGGTCTCGGACAGGTAACTGGTACGGTTACTTTCGGTATTGCTGTAGTTATTGGCATGATTTAAGGTCATGTCGCCCCCGATTTTAAATTTGTCGGTTACTATGGTGTTGTTGTTTATCCCTATGTTTTGCGAAGTTGTAATTCCGGCGTTGGCGCCACCTCCCCACGAACCACGTCCGCGACTGCTTCGCGAAGTGTTCAGGTTATTAGCTCCTGCATTGATGGAAGTTTGTGCATTGCCATCCATTATGTTTAAGCTAACATTGCTGTCGTACCTGAAATCTTTGTTGATATCGGCTCCTGCGCTGCCGTTTACATTGCCGTAAAGTCCTTTGCGTCTGTTGGGTTTGGTGGTCAGGTTAATGATACGTTCGGTATCTCCATCTTCAAATCCGGTAAGCAGAGCCATGTCCGATTTTTGTTCCAATACCTGAATTTTTTCAATCATATCTGCCGGAAGGTTTTTAGTGGCTTGCTCAATATCGCCATCAAAAAATTTCTTTCCATCGAGACGGATTTTTTTGACTTCCTCCCCATTGACGGTGATTTTGCCTTCGGAACTGATTTCTACACCCGGAAGTTTTTTCAGCAATTCTTCCACTACTGCATTTTCGGGGGTTTTGAAAGCCGTGGCATTATATTCGAGCGTATCGCCTTTTACCACCATTTGTGCAGCTGTTCCTTTTACTTCCAGCTCATTCAGCAATTTTACATTTTCAGTCAATTGAATACTTTTCAGTATTAAGTCTTTATTCTCCATGGTTATATTGCGCTTTTGCTCAATGTAACCTACCGAACTTATAAGCAGGATATAGTTTCCCGATTTAATTTTTGGCAATACGAATCCGCCTTTTACATCGGTTTGTGCACCTTGTACCAAGGTCGAATCTTTTTGTTTCAACAAGCGCACGGTTGCCATTTCGATAGGTTGTCCGTTTTTGGAGTCGAAAACAGATGATTGAATGCTATGCTGTCCGAAACTGTAAAAACCGAATGAGAAGAAGGTTAAAAGTATAAGAAGAAAATGCTTCATAAGATTGTATGTTGAAATATAATAATTGGTAAATTGGTACAAAAACAATTCGCAAGTAATAACCGACTACCTGCGAATTGTGAATTCGTTAGCTTTGACAGCTACAAAGTTAAAAGGTTTAATGTAATAAACGAAAAATAATCGGTGAATAATGATTTTTCGGGGGACATTTTTTATTGTCTGTCTTCAGTTTTTTTTATCAGTTTCATATCTCCATAAATCCGCAACTAAGTGTTACGCATTTAATAGTTATTGAGCGACTTAATTTGGCTTTGTTTTAGCAAATTGCATAATTTCATTGGTGTTTTAGTCATATAAGTATTTTAATGAAAACGCCTAAACATAAAATCTATCCACAAAAGGAACAAAAGAAACGCAAAAGCAGATAAAAAAACCGGAAGTTTTTTACTTATGCGTTCTTATAATTGTTGCCAGATGAACGGGATTTCACTGTATAAATTAAATTGCAATTTCTTAAATGTGAAACTTTCATGTCACTTTTGTGGTTATAATAATTAATTTCTAAAGTCAACAAAAGCAAATATCTGTTGATATCTTTCAAATAGGTAATAAACGGATACTCAATTTATTTTTTATAGAAATTACATTTTTAGGCACGGTAATTGTGAAACGATTGAAATTAATATAAAACCCTTAAAAGTTACAACAATGAAAAAGGTACTCATTTTACTCATTTTTCCGTTTCTTGTCATGTCGTGTGGAGATATTGATGATCAAACTCAAATTCAAACCATTAATTTACGAGTAAATCAATCAGATTGGATTGAAAGTACCGACAATGATGGGAAAAACAGGTATTACTCATGTTCTTTCTTCATGCCCGAAATTACTCCTGCGGTTTACGAATATGGAAGCGTTCAGGCTTACGTTACTTTCGACAATACTCAACAGGTAATGCCTTATGTCAGACATTACGAAGATATTAACGGTAACAGATGGACGCGTACAGTCGATTATGATTATTCGGAAGGAAATTTAATCGTTTATGTTACCAATTCGGATTTTATTATAGATCCACCCGAAACAATGACATTCAGGGTCGTGTTGATGTGGCAGGATTAAGTTTTCTGAGCAAAGCTAAAACAGCCGGTTGCAAAATTTTGCAACCGGCTGTTTTATTATCAAAAAAGTCTTTGTTTTTTGTCCCGGTTATTTATGCAGTAATCGGCGTTTCGGTATGAACTTCTTTACCTGCATTGCGTCGTGTAGTGCGGGCTTTAAGTTGCGTTTTATAATTTGAAATCAGGTCGTTCATTTCATTGGCCGGAGTCTGATAGTCGAGATCTTCGTACTCGGTACTGCAAAATTCGAAAGCATCGTAAAATGCAGTCAATGCTTTGTCAAGTTCCATACGGATAGCGCGGGCATCAACCGTTTCAACAGCTGCATCTTCCTCGGTACGTTGCATGTACAGGGTAGCGAACTGGGTGTTTACGACGCGTAATTGGTCGAACAAAATAACCAGATATAACGCGCTTACGGCTGCTTGAACTTCGGCATTCCCTTCATAATCGGCCAACAACTTATTGAACCTGTCGGTGTTGGCATTATAGTTCGATTCGCCGATATCGCGACCGTGTTTATCCAAAAACCGATTCAGAACCACTACATGTGGAGCAATAGCGGACATACTAAGCTTTCCGAAGGTTTTTACCTGGTCGATAATTCCACGAATCAATGTTTTTCGCTCGTTGTTCAGATCGGCAAGCTGATTACTGATGGCGTTACCCTGTTCCTGCGCTTTGATTTTGGCAAGTTCGGGCATAAACGCCGTAACCCGCTCAAAGGACTTTTTCAGATGCAACGCTTCGGGTTGATACTTCAAAACAATGGCAACAATCTGGCTAACGAACATGCAATATTCGCTGTTCCAGAGATGATTTAATTTCAAACGGATGATGGTGACTTTCATAAAAATTTAAAGATAAAATGTTAGTATTAGAAAATTATTAATGCAAAATTATATACATTTTTTCGACTGATATATAGAAAAGTACAAATATTTTCAACCGGGAATAAAAATATTTTTCCGGTTGAATTTCCGTCTTTCTGAAGCCCTTATTTTATCGGGATTTTCAATAATTGAACAGTTATCGTTATCGTTTCTGTGAGGGTTGCGCCCCGGCCGCAAAGACCAAATTTTTTTAAAGGGAGCTTGCGCCGGCGCCGCAACGGCAAAATCATTCCGAAGGGCGTTTGCGTCAACGGCACAATCGAGAATTTATTTTCGGGCAAGCTTGCGCCTGGGCCGAAAGCTTGAATCTTAAAAAAAGGGAGGAACCGGCTGGGGCGGCAGGATAAAAGAACGGCTGAACGATTGGAGAGGTTCAGCCGGGGATAGATTATTTTAGCCTTCTATATTCCAGCTCAGGGTAATTGAATCAGACGGGTGTTTTGCGTTTTGGAGAGACAATATAATTTTTCAACGTTTTTTATATTGCCCTTTCAGGGCATTATATATATTGGGCTTGCAGCCTAAAGAAAGCTTAGAAACTTAGCTGAACGTAATTTACGGGAGTTTGTACAATGGTGGACAAAGTAAACGAATAGATTGTATTATGCTTCAATACCTAAAATCAATAATGGAACAGGTGGATTATTTCTTCCATGTCTTAAAACATTGTAAACTTCTCCCTCATAATAAGCAATTCCACTACTCATTTGAGACTGCATTATTTTTGTAGGTAAAACTTCAATTCCTAAATTAATTACTCCACCCGAATAAAAAAGTAAATGTTTTACAAATAAATCAAATGCTACAAAAGCATATTTGCCAAATTGAACTTCAACAGCAATCTGATTTTTTACAAAATCAGTTTGTTTGTATGATGAAATCGGATTTTGGACACCTTTAGATTCTAAAAATTCTTTTTGCTCCTCATATGGCAACGTAAGCAGTTCAGGTAAAAGTTTTCGTTCAGTAGTTATATAATACCTGTAACGACTTTCATTCCAACCAATGCCATTGAATCTTTCATTAAATGCTTTATTTAATTCAATAGGACTATACAACATTTTCCCTTGCATCGTTTTTTCCTTACTTTCTTTAGTAATAAACATTGAAGCATCTATACTTTCTATAGTTTCTGAAATTTCTTTGTAAAGTTCTGGATGATGAACAATAAGATATTCTTCTCCATTCAAATGTGAATACTTTTGTGATATTTTCATAAAGTGGAATTTAAGTATTATATTTCTCGTTTACATTTACTAATTGAAGTTCTAACCATTCTTTGGGAACCTGTGAAACTTTATCATTTCCAGAGGGTACATGAATAGCCTTATTTATTGGTCTCATCTTAAGATTTCCTTCTTTTAATTCATTAATTCTTTCTTTCGCTATATCACAATATTCATCTTCTTTCTCAATTCCAATTGCATTTCTATTATTTTTTATTGAAGCTATAACAGTAGTTCCAACCCCGGCAAATGGATCAAGCACCCAACTACTTTCATCTGTCAAAGCAAGAACACAGCGTTCTACCAATTCAATTGGAAATTGACAAGGATGTGTCGTTTTTTCAGGATGATTTGATTTTACATTAGGAATATCCCACATAGCGGTTTCCCAATCGTTAGCTATTATCTCCCAAATATCACTGGGATTTTTCCCCAAAGGATTTCCAGATGGTGTCCCTTTTTTGTCACCTTTAAAATGTAATTTCCCCGGATATTTTGATGGAACGCGAACATTATCAAGATTGAAAATATAATCATCTGATTTAGTAAACCAAAGTATTGTTTCATATCGACCACTAAATCTATTGGATGCATGTAAACCATGACCAAAATGCCAAATTATGCGGTTACGAAGTTTAAGACCATATTTTTTGAAAATCTGATAATAATAAATATCTAAAGGGAATATTTCTCCTTTATCCACGTAATTTCCAACTTGCCAACATATACTTCCTTTTTTCGAAAGAGTTCTAATTAGTTCACTTATAATTTCATCTTGAGTTTCAAGATACTTTTCTATACTTGTTTTGGTTTCGTAAGACTTACCAACATTATATGGTGGAGATGTTATAATTAAGTCAAATTTTTCATCTTCTATTTTCCTAAGTGCTGATAAACAATCATCATTCTTAATTTGATAATTTAGCTCATTACTAATAAACTCAAATAAAGGTTCTTTTGCTTTCATTTATTGTAAAATTTTATTTCCGCAAATTTAATCATATTCCTCAATTATCTAATAAAAAATTACAAAAAGTTATGGCATTTAGAAAATGAGATGTCAATTCATCAAATTAAACTAGTGCTATGTTAATCATGCTTTGGCGGTTGTTTTGTAATACGTCAAAGCGGTTGAACGCTTTCCCCGCATACCGAA
>JAJFVH010000026.1 GCA_021371875.1 Bacteroidales bacterium | reverse complement strand
CACGCGCTATCTCACTTTGTGTGTAGCCACTTTGCAACATGGTGCAAATAGTATATCTTTGTTCCTTGGTTAAATGACTCATAAATGTCAACTTTGGTCAGTAGACAATAATAAGTAATTTTTTCCATCAGAGCAAGGGGGAGTTTTTCCTCCTGGCTCTGAAAAAATAAACTTTCCTATTTTGCCCTCAAAGTTGCATTTAATAATTGAATTTACATACTTTCCGATTCAACCTTCTTCATTTTCTTTTTTTTCTAAACTTGCCCATAACGACCGAGGCTATGGGTACGGGCGGTTTGCGGGAGCGTTCACTGTCGCACAGCGACAAAGTGAATGCGGGAGCAGAGCCCGCTAAATGCACAGCTTGTCCCGCTTTAGCGGGGTCAGCCCGCCAATGGACATAGGCGTATTAGGTTTTTGTTATTAATTTTCAATCATTATGTTATCAATATCTGAAAGCGTTTGACCTACCCAAATCCGTCCGTTTTTTTGATTCAGGTTAATATCCGGAGTGTAATGTCTTGTCCCACAAAACCGGAATCTGGCTGAATACTTTCCCGGCTCCATTTTATAATAATCTGATGATTGAAATGTATAAGTAACTTTCGAACCCTTTTTCAGTAGAGATGAATCATCCAGATTAACATCTGACCAAGTACCCGATTGAACAGACCATCTTAACGGATAAGTAAGCTTTGTATCCTTATTTTGTAATGTTAAGCCTCCCGTGAAATAATTAAAATCAAGGTCTCCCATTTTTTCGGGGTCAAGGATGTAATAATTAATGTCGTCATTGTTTTGAATAGTAATGGTACAAATTACCTGAGAATGATTTTCAAAAGTCTGTATTTCAACTTTATCTATTTTGCAACTTATTCCATTCCGTAATAAATTACTATTCTCAAAGGCATTTATTATTCTTGGGTCATTTCGTAAGTCATTTGATTCTCCATGGTATCCAAGCTCTATAATATCATTTCCATATTGGAAACAATCCACGATAAAGTAGGGTGAAGGTGGGAATGATGAAAGATAACAGGGGTGAATTATTCCATGATAAATTGTATTCCCGGCAATCGATACATCAAAATCTGTAATATTTTGGTTCAGTTCCAAGTTACTTTTCAAATAAATCAGATGTGTAGAACGGTCATAAAACAATATGTCCTTTTCCGTTATTATTTTTCCATTATTGAATTCGATTTTGAATTCACCATTCACATTTAACGCATTTTCTCTCCCACAGGAAGAAAAGAATAGGACGGATAGGAATCATAAGGTTAGAATCATAATTGAATTTCTCATGACAAGTTTTTTTTAAATGATGCTATTTTTGTGTCGTTCGTTGCATTATAATGAAATTCCCGCTGGCGCGGGGCTTTGTAAGGATTGGGCGAGAATTTTTCTCCTCCGTTTCAGTCCGAAGGAGAGATGATCAGGGCTTCCCCATCTTTTTTAGCGGGGAGGAAAAACATTTTATTCTTCCGTATAGGTTTTTCGCAATATCCTTTCGGTGATTTTGCAATAAGCCCACGGGGAATAGAATCCAATGGTGATTATCGACAGAAGACATTGTCCCCAGATAAACAGGAAGTCTTTTCCCGGTTCAATGTCGTAGCCAAAGCTCTTGGTGCCTGTTTCTGCCCGGGCAACGGTTCGTTCGGCAAAGTATTTATATATTTTCAGCGATGCCAAAGGAGCGTAAATACCCAAAGTAACAAGCGATAATATTATCTGCCCGAGTAATGTTGCCGCCGAATCCCAAAACGCTGTTTCCCACCGGATGCTGTAATTTTTAAATGTAAGGTTTACAGCCCATTTATAAACATAGTAAATGTAAGGAATAATCACGATGAAAGTTACAATCGTCATGATTATCGAAATAATTCCGGCAACAGCATCCTGTGTATATTCCCCTGAAAGTACTTTGTCGGCCGAGAATGCAAGGGAAATTATAACTGCCAGTATCATCGGAAGAATAAGCGTACATGCTATTATTACGAACAGGTCACTGCCTTTTCCTTTAAATTCCATGCTTTCGGCATCGTGCGATGTGTTCCGGGCAAAAAATTTGCAAAGCCGGGTTGCAAACCAGGGAGAATATATTCCTATGGTTATAATGCTTAAAAGCGCTCCTGAAATCAGTATACCGAAATATTCCCAGAATTTGCCAGCGAAAACCAATGCTTTTTCTTTAAAGCCTACCGCTTCAATGGTCATTTTTGTCCAGTAAAACATCATGGAGTACCCGATTATCATTACGACAATCATAGCTCCGAACAAAGCGGCCATTGAACTAAAGCTTTCGAGTACCTCTTGCGGATCTTGTTCCTGAACATCGCCAAAACCCTGAAGTTTTGTCTGGATAAAAGCATAGGGAACAAAATAAAAAACGAACATAAGCAGCCATAGGGGAAATAATTTCTTTCCCGTCAGATTAAAACTAAAGTAATTTTTCATGCGTAAAAATATTTAATTGTTAGTGGCAGCCCCCTAAATCCCTCTTGCCACTTGGCGAGAGGACTTGAAGACCAGGTTTAATATATTTAGTAAAAATTGAATCTAACTTTACAAGTTACTTAGGAGTTTTCTTTATCCTGAATCTGTTCTGTTTTAATACTATAACGTATTGATATAAATAATATCTCGGGGGTAAAGATAGGAATAACAATTAAATTGGCAAGTGTTTTTTAGTGTTTTCTTTTTGATGCTTCCCTCCTTCGTTTTTACACTCCCCTTCGTTATTAAACGAAGAGGCAGGTGGGAAAACGGTTTCGACGTTTTGTTTTTTTTATAATTTGAATTGATTACTTATCGCGGATAATCATTTATTTAGTTTTGCCTGCAGCCCAAAGGATGGCGCCGGTTATATGTTTTCTGAAAACTTCGTTGTCGTACATTTCGGGGACATGGCCCAGAGCGGTATGGAAACTGCGTCCGCTACCCATTTCCCGGCACCACACCATTGGGTGGTCGCCCATGACGATGTTAACGTCTTTGAACCAGATATTTTCATCAATATTGTATGTTCGTTCATCAATCGAAACCAGTATTTTTAAATCTTTGTTTTTTCGCGGATTCCGGTCAAAACTATAAAACTCATCGGTCCATGTGAGCGTATCCACCCCGAAACATTCGGTAGCAGGATGATTTTTATCTTCAATAATCAGTTTTCCTTCGTGTACAGGCGGATGCCCGAGGAAATGAGCGCCTACCAGTTTTTCGTACCAGGGCCATTTGTATTCCGTATCGGTGGCAGTATGAACCCCCACGAATCCGCCGCCGCCTTCAACGTACTTTTCGAAGGCTGTTTTTTGCGCGTTATCAAGCAGGTTGTTTCCCGTGGTTAGTAAAAATACTACTGCATTGTACTTGCCCAATTCCTTATCGTTAAAGAAGGTGGAATCTTCGGTAAAAGTAATTTTCCATTTCTGGTTGTATGCAATTTCATACAATGCCTTTATCGCATTAGGCTTTGCATTGTGATAAAACCCGGCTGTTTTGGTGAAAACCAATACATTCATTCTGGGTCTTGCTGCAGTTAACAGTCCGAGACTACAGAAAACCGAAATAAATATCAATAAGATTTTTTTCATAAAATATTTTTTTGATTAGAGTTTATATGAATTATTTTTTAGATATAAGTAATGGTCAGAATAGAATGTCGTATTTTATAAAAAAAATAGAACGCGGATTCTTAGCGATTAAGCGGATATTCTCTGATGGAACATTCTGTGATTAACGGAATAATAATTAGACTGACTTAGAGCTGATTATAGTCATGCAAGCATGACTGATAAAACTGTATATGTTTGAAAATCATCCCGATTTATCGGGATTAAAATCCGTTTTAAAATCCGCTATATCAGCGAAGATCTGCGTTCTATTTGTTGTTCAAATTGAATTATACGACATTATATTGTTCTACTTACTTATATTTTTTAAATAAGTAAGGTTTGCTGAAAAACATCAATACCATTGATATTATTGTTTTAAGTTTTCCGGGATGACGGAATTCCGATTCCGTCGAAGCTGCCGGAAATGCCGGAGCTGGAACTCCGGCATCCCGAGACTATGTAATTTAATTTCAGTCATATTTAATTTTAATTTAATCAAAATCAATTATTGAACATGTTGGAAATAACCGGTTAAAAATAACGGCCAATCATTGGGTGATCGACAATTGTTTTTTTAAGTTCAAGCATATCTACTTCTCCCATGTGTTTCCAAACCACTTTTCCGTTAGGTTCCACGAGCAGGGTATAAGGTAAGGCTCCGTTCCAGTCGGGATCAATCGCCTCAATCAATTTATAGTTATCGCCTTCGGTGTAAATGTAATTCCGGATAGCCGAATGCGACTTCTTCAGAAAATCGAACACTTTTTCTTTATTCTCCATTTTATCAGCAGCAATAGAAACAAATTCGAAATCCCTTCCTCCGTATATTCTTTGCAACTGCACCAAATCGGGATATTCAACTACGCAGGGTCCGCACCAGGTTGCCCACACGTTGATTAACCGAAGTTTTTTCGAGCCATTTTTAACCACTTCTTTAATTCCGGCAATATTTATATCGGAGAGTTCCACCGGACTTTCTTCCCAACTTTTGTTTGCTTTCCCGGCCAGTTCCTGTTTCCATGCCCATTTTATTGAACATCCGAAAGTTTTGGTAACGGGATTTGCCACGGGTTTACCTGCCAGAACAGATTCGGTAGCTGCTCTCAGGTTCTCGGCATTGCCTGTGCCCGGTTTCTCATTTTGGTCGAGGTTGCCTACATATTGTAATTTTCGCTCTTTGTCAAATACGAAAACGTGGGGAGTGGTGGTCGGTCCATATTTTATTGAAACCGCTTCGTTGTCACCATCGTACAAAAACGGGAAATTATAATTCTTGTCTTTTGCCCTGATTTTCATATTCTCAAAAGAATCGTCCAGGTCGGTATATCCGCATTCTTCGGGTAACAGGCCCAGACTGCTGTTTGGCATAATGGCGACCACCTGTACGCTTTTATCCTTGTAATCGGCGGTAAATTTTATCAAACGGTCTTCATAAGCCTGGGCGGTCGGGCAATGTGCGCAGGTAAATACCACCACCAGCACGTCGGCTTTTGAAAAATCGTCGAGGCTTACCATGTTACCGTTCATATCCGGCAACGTAAAGTCAGGCGCCGAGGCGCCAATTTCCAGCGTTTTAACTTCTTGTTCTTCCACGTTTTGCGGATTAGCTACAAAGGTGTTTCCATTCTCGGAATTTTCGTTTTTAGGCATCGGTTTACATGAAACCAGGTAAACGGACAAAACCACAAGGAAAAGTAAAATGTTGTGTTTTTTCATGATAACTAATTTTAAATCAATATTTTTTATCTGGAGTTGTAGTGTTTTTTACATATATCCAATGGTTTGCGATTATAAGTTGGATGGAATTGTGGAGTAGTGTTATCTGTCGTAGTTTTTCATCTTTAAATAAATATTGTCAACTGTTTTTCTTTTGCAGGTGTCATTTCATTGATAAAATTTTCCCACAGTGAAAGGTTTATTTTTAGATCATACTTCTTATTTAAGAAAACTATTTCTTCATCAACTTTTTGTTGTGAGATTAACGAAGTAAGTTTTAATAAATCTAAACGCATTAAAAGGTCTTTCGTAAAAACTCTCTTGGCATCGGAAAATGTTATTGATTTTAAAAATTCTTTTGTCGTTTCAGAGTTTAGTAGGATGATAGCATAAACGGCGTATTCTATTTTGTCAAAACCAATAAAATAACAAGTATCATCTAACATTACAGGTTTATTGTTTTGTGGCAGTACCAAAGTAAAATGGTATGTTTTATATAAACCTGAAATTGCAACCTTGAATGGTTTAAAGGAATAATCACCAACACCAAATATCGAAAATGGCGGTTTCCCTTTGTAAATGCTTGATTTTCTCGATTGAAAACTTGAAATATGTTTTTTTAAGTAAGTATATGTTTCAGGATATAAATGCTGGATATATGAAGTTTCCTGTCCAACCTTTGTTTGTGTAACAATAGTATATTTTCTTGTGTTCTTTATTACTGTATTTTTCAAATCGGAGCTTTTTAAGAATCCATATACTAAATCTTCTTCAAGTTTAATTTTTTCTAAAAGATTATTTACAAAATGACCATTCAATTTTTCCAATTCCATTATAGCGGAGTTATCGTGCTTTATTCCTTGTCGCCATTCAAAAGGACAAACGCCATCTATTTCTTTTGTTTCCATATAATCGGTAATATTAGAAACAAATTTTGAATTTAACCAACCAAAACTCAGTTTATTTTCAGCATTATAAAAATCAAACTCTTTACATTCCAAACTTGGTGTTGAATTTAATTTGCAATATAACAATGATGCTTCTACCGAAACATTAAACTCCTTTTTACTGTCAATGCAATATTTTTCAATTTCATCAATGGAATAGGATTTTTCTTTTTGATCGAAGACAAGGTTTTTGACAACAGAGTTTTTTACCAAAAGCGATAAATGCCCTGTATGGGTTTGAAAAGCATCTAAAAGCATTATGGTAATATATTCAGCAATATCAAAATTACCCTTACCGGTCATTGCATCCAAACCATTTTGATTTTTAAAGTTAGTTTTCTTAGGAAGATTGGACGAATTAAGACTACCCAGTTTTGAATTTGTTACCCAAGGTGGATTCCCTATAATCAATAAATTATCAGTTAAAAATTGTTTTGAAATTTTTTTAAAGTCAAAGTCAAAAACGCTACAATGTACAATTGTAATCTCTGGTTTTTTAATAGCAGGATTTGAAAGAAAAAAGTCGAGAATGCTGAATTTAGTTTCCCAAATATATGGCTTGTAAATTTCTATTCCAAAAATTTTCTTTATATTTTTAAAATTTGATAAAGAAGCAATTATAAAACTCCCTTTACCGCAGGTCGGTTCAATAACAATTTCTGGCGAGATATTTTTTAAAGACAACTGTCGAGTTATTTTACTTGCTAAATTTAAATTAGTTTGAAAATCTCCATATTCAGCGCGGTCAGGTTCTTCTACTAAAGTTATATATGAAGGCATGATTGATTGAAGAATAATTTTAAAATCATTTTCATTTTCAAAAAAGTGTATGATTCCGCAGACATCATATACTTTCTGATTTGCCATTTCAAAAGATGTGATATCTTTTAAACATTCGTTTAGAAATGTACAAGCCTGATAAGAAATATTTGCTTCAAATATTTTCATTGCTTTGTTTTACATTATCAATAATTTTGCTTATGCCTTCAATTTCTTCGTTCAACGTTACAATTCTTTGATATTGTAATCTCCATTGTAAAGCATTTGAAATTGTCAAGTAGCCCTGAACGGGTGGAGTAGATAGAATTTGTTTTGCTAACTGATTTAAGGTAATTTCATCAGCAGGAATATTTTTGTCAAACAGATAAGCAACAATGTCTTCAACAATTGCGTTGTCTTTAACCATTTCTCTCAATCTGAATGTGGTGGTATAATCTGCTGTTCGCTCCTTTGAAATAAATGAACAGCTTACAAAATTGAGAGATGCAGTTTTTGTCTTTGAGTCATCTATTTTGTCATAAACAAAAATAAGGAGATTATATCCAAGCCCAAAAATCTTTTGTTTAGCATCTTTAAAGGGACAAGATGATTGAGGTTGCTTAATTGATGTTACTTTTATGTCGGTCAATATATCTTCTGAAGGTAAGTCTATCCCATTTGCAGACGAACCTATTGTAGTCTCGTATTTTGAGTTTAAGTGCAGTTGAAATTTATGCTCGATATGTGTTCCAACTGCTTTTCCATCAGTTACTCCAAAAAGAAATTTGTTTTTAATTTTTGATTCGACAAAACAAAAAGCTTTTGCTTCGGCCTTTAATTTATCTATCGTAAGCTTTTCTTTCATGTGTTTATAATTTATATATCTGCCCCCTAACCCCCTAAAGGGGGAATAATACAGGTACTTTGAGTTTTGTTATTTTATAATCATCTCCTTGTGTGTCCTGATTTTTAATCTCGGTCATGGGGGTTTCATACTATTTTATTGTGTTTTTATTTGCAAATTTAGTCATTTCTTCTCTAATTTGGAATGATAAGTAATGAAAGTAAATAATGTTGTATAATTTTTATAGTTATACTCGGTAAAGTCCATCTCTTTGGGAAGAGGGATTTAGAGAGAGGTAGAGGTCTGAATTTGAAATAAGACATTAAACTATTTATCACGCTATTTAGTATTTTTCTCACTAAACAGTCTCATCCTTTAATTTTTCAAGCAAACTTCATTCAACATAATCAGCTGAAGATATTTTAACCCGGAGCAATTTTATATTTATTTTCTAAGTACATGACAAAAAAATAATAGGAACGCGGATAAAGCGGATAACACGGATGTTAGCTGATTTATAGTTATCAATGAAACGGATTAAATCCTGATTATATTTACTAGGTAAATGACGGATGATCGGTCACGGTTGAA
>JAJFVH010000025.1 GCA_021371875.1 Bacteroidales bacterium | reverse complement strand
ATGATAATTATGTGGTATTTATTAGAAAATCCACAAAATTACCTTTTTTTAATTCAAATCGTAAAATCAAAGAACGCTTGTATATTATTATATATCAGAAAGATATTAAACTTTTTAAAAATTTAGTGCATCAGTAGTAATCAGGATTTCTTCTTTCAAATGTGTTGGGTTGGAAGATTGTTGGAGGATTCCCCCATATCAAAAAAAGTATAGTCATATTCGCGCCACACACCAGCTATTATGATGCACTATATGGAAAGTTATGTTTCAATGAGTTTGGAATGACACACAGGTTTTTATCCAAAAAGGAACTTTTTTATTTTCCCATGAATATTTTTATGAAATGGTATGGATCAATTCCGGTGCGTGGCGTAGCAGGAAAAAATGCTGTGTATCAAGTGGACAAAATGCTCGATGAAGCCGAAACCTTGCATGTAATACTTTCGCCGGAAGGCACTTTTGATAAAGTAACAAAATGGAATAAAGGTTTTTATTATATGGCGTGTAAAGCGAATGTTCCTATAATTGTCGGTTATCTCGATTATAAAAAGAAAGAAATCGGGGTAAAAGGTGTAATCGATAATCTTGAAAATATAAATACTGTTATGCATCGAATAAATACAATGTATGAAAATGTTACAGCAAAATATCCTGAGAATTTTTCTCTTGATTTTAAAAAATAAGAATTGCATGTTTCTTTTTTAGTCGATTCCGAAGTTCTTAAACACATTCTTGAATGTTCGATTGAAATATAAATGAACGAAATGAAATCATTTTTAAAAAATAACAGCGCTTATATATGGCTCTCGGTATTTGCAGTTGCCATGGGTTTCCTGGAAGCAATTGTGGTGGTCTACCTTAGGCAAATTTATTATCCTGAGGGATTTGGGTTTCCTTTAAGTTTACTTTCTCTTGAAATGTTGTCGGTAGAATGGATAAGAGAATTTGCAACACTCGTGATGCTTGCATCTGTGGGTATAATAGCGGGTAAAAACAATCTTCAGAGATTGTGTTATTTTCTTTACAGTTTCGCAATATGGGACATTTTTTATTACATAGCGCTAAAGTTACTGTTAAACTGGCCGCCATCTCTCCTGACATGGGATATTTTGTTTCTCATTCCGGTTCCATGGATTGGCCCTG
Source organism: Bacteroidales bacterium (assembly GCA_021371875.1). Lineage (GTDB taxonomy): Bacteria > Bacteroidota > Bacteroidia > Bacteroidales > Paludibacteraceae > Paludibacter. The sequence goes on along the minus strand of JAJFVH010000025.1, from coordinate 16,893 downwards.
TCCTCGCTCCCGTGATATGTTCTTTAACCATGATTTTTATGTCAGTTAGCATAATCAACCGGCAGAAAAAGGATTTTAAACTAAAGATCAAGCCGGTAGAATGGGGGCTGTTAATTACAGGGGCGCTCACAATTTTGTGGACTTTTATTAATGACTATTTGAAAATAATACTTAAAAGCGGAATCCTTTCTGGTTCCCTGAACCGGTACGAAAATGACCAGTTTTGGCAAACTATTACGCAGTATATGCCGGTCAGTTACAATTGGTACGTTTTTATTGCTGGAGAAATTATTATATGGATTGCCCTGGTGCTGATACTCCGGCCAAAAACTAAAAAAATTTATAAAAGAAATGCTCACCATTCATCTGTCCTGCATTTGTAAATTGTTGTTTCTTGCTACAAAAGACATAAAAAGCTGATTATGAAAACTGTTTCCGGTTATGTTCTTTCAAATATACTTGGTTGGAAAATCAATGGCGAATTTCCTGATGTAAAGAAAAGCATCATAGTGTATGCCCCGCACACCAGTAACATGGATGCGCTCTACGGGAAGTTGTATCTCAACGAACTCAGAATACCTCATACCATCCTCTCTAAAAAAGAACTCTTCTTTTTCCCTATGAACATAGCCATGAAATGGTTCGGTTCCATTCCGGTGCGTGGAGTTAAAAATAATAATGCCATTTATTCTGTAGCTCAAATGCTTGAACAATCGGACGAAATGCATATCATTATTTCGCCTGAGGGCACGCGGAAAAAAGTAATCAAATGGAACAAGGGATTTTATTACATTGCCGAAAAAGCTAAAGTCCCGATTATAGTGGTTTCTATCGACTATCAGAAAAAAGAAATCGGAATAATCGGAGTGATCGACAATCTTGAAAGTTCAAAATATGTAATGCAGCAAATAAACACTATGTACCAGCATGTTACTGCCAAATATCCCGAAAATTTTTCCCCTGAATTAAAGAATTAAATTATGAAACCAACCGTAGCATTAGTATTGGGTAGTGGAGGCGCCCGTGGAATAGCACATATAGGGGTGATTCGGGAACTGGTAAATGAAGGTTATGAGATAAGTTCTATAACAGGAACTTCTATGGGCGCCTTAATAGGAGGAGTTTATGCAGCCGGCAAATTAGATGAATTTGAATCATGGCTTCGCTCACTTAGCAAAATGGATATATTTAATTTAGTTGACTTCACATTGAGCACACAGGGAATTATCAAAGCGGACAGATTTTTAATTGAGATTCAAAAATTCATTCCTGATCAAAAAATTGAAGACTTACCCATTCATTATGCTGCCGTTACCACCGATCTAAAAAACAAAAAAGAAGTAGTGATTACCAACGGAAGTTTATTTGAAGCAATCCGGGCTTCAATATCTATCCCGATGGTCATTACTCCGATACACAAAATTGATACACTTTTTGTAGACGGGGGAATTCTTAATCCTGTACCCGTCAACCGGGCATTTCGACAAGAAAATGATATGCTGGTTGCAGTTAATTTAAATGCCAATATCCCATATCATAACCCAATAAATGATGATCCTGACCATGTATATTTTGAGAAACTTACAAGAGGGAAATTTATTGGATTTCAAAAAAAATTATCCAAACTTTTCCCTGTAAATGAAAAGGAAAACATGGGATATTTTAGTCTTATTGGCGAAACGACAAGCCTCATGTTATCACAAATTTCAAAATTAACACTCGAAATAAATCCACCCGATTTACTTATTGAGATTTCAAGACAATCGTGCGGTACATTTGAATTTTATAAAGCGCCCGAATTAATTGAATTAGGTAGAAAAGCTGCAACGGAGAGTGTAACAAATTTTAGGGCAAACTTGAAATCAAAATAATTGAATATAAATACACATTAATACGATACACATTAAATTTCAAACTATATTTAAAATAATTTTATGAACAACAAATTGATTTTAATAGGATTAGCATCCATTTCACTGTTATGGATGACAGGTTGTAATGAACAAAAAGACCAGGATTCAGAGCCAGAAAAAGGCTATCCGGTAAAAGTGGAAAAAATTTCTTTGTCGAATGAAGGCAACCAAAACAACTATGTGGGAATTGTCGAAGAATCGGTTTCCGTCCCTGTGAGTTTTCTGACAATGGGTCAAGTAGAGAAAGTATATGTTGCTGAAGGACAAAAGGTCAGAAAAGGCCAGTTATTGGCTGAGCTTAACAGCAGCAATTATCAGAGTATGTACCAAATGGCGCTCTCCAAGGAAAAACAAGCCGAAGACGCCTATAACCGTCTCTCCGATTTATACAAAAAGGGAAGTTTACCCGAAATCAAATATATTGAAATCCAAACCGGTGTTGATCAAGCTCGCTCGACGGCTGAGATGGCTTTAAAAAACCTGAATGATTGTAAGTTATTTGCCCCAATGGATGGAGTTATCGGAAAGCGTTCCATCGAACCGGGGATGAGCATTATGCCGACTGTGACCGCTTTGAAATTGGTAAAAATTGATAAGGTGTTTGCTAAAGTATCGATACCGGAAAACGAAATATCCAAAATTAAAACAGGAGATCGCGCAAAATTGAGCGTTAAGGCTTTGAATGATGAAAAATTTGAAGGATCAATTACTGAAGTTGGCGTTATAGCCAGCCCATTATCACATACTTACGACATAAAAATAGCCTTGTCAAATCCTCAGGAAAAACTGATGCCCGGAATGGTTTGTTCGGTGACAATTCTAAATAATACCTTAACTGATCAGATTGTTATACCTTCCAATGTGATTCAAATTAACGAAAAAGATCAAAAATTCGTGTATATCGTTGATTCTAACGCCAATAAAGTAATGAAGAAGTATGTAGAGGTGGGTTCTCCCTACAACAACGGTATAATTATCACGAATGGATTAAAAGTCGGTGATCAATTAATAGTTGAAGGTTATCAAAAAATTAGTGAAAATAGTACTATTCAAATTGTAAAGTAAGATGAGAAAAAAGATAGGTATAATAGAATCTGCTATGCAGCATAGGCAGATTGTATTTTTAATCACTGCTTTGTTGGTATTGTTTGGGATTTACGCGTTGGTCAATATGCCCAAACAGGAGTTCCCGAGTTTCACCATCCGCCAGGGGTTGGTTATCGGAGTTTACCCTGGAGCTACATCCTCCGAAGTTGAAGAACAACTTGCTATCCCTGTCGAAAGGTATCTTTTTAGTTATAAAGAAATAAATAAGAAAAAAACGTACTCCCAGTCGAAGGACGGGATGCTGATCGTTTTTGTAGAGCTAAATGATAATGTTCAAAATGCAGATGAATTCTGGTCAAAACTTAAGCATGGTTTAAGCGCTTTTAAAGCCCAATTACCTTCAGGGGTGTTAGCCCTTGTGGCAAACAACGATTTTGGAGATACATCGGCATTATTGATCACGTTGGAGTCTGATAATAAAAGCTATCGTGAACTGGAAACTTATCTGAACAAATTGGAAGATCGCCTTCGAAAGATAGAATCGGTATCGAATCTTCGCGATTACGGATTGCAAAAAGAACAAATAAGCGTTTACCTTGAAAAAGAAAAGCTAACAAATTATGGCATAAGTTCAAGTGTACTTATGGCAAATCTCTTTAGTCAAGGTTTTACAACGATTAGCGGTTCCATTGATAATAACCAACTTATCGCACCAATTCACATTGGTAATACATATCAGAGCGAAAAAGACATTGCCGAACAAATTATTTATTCCGATCCGCTCGGAAATATAATCAGATTGAAAGATGTGTCGCGTATCGTAAGGGAATACCCGAAACCGGACAGTTATATCAATAACAATGGCAAAAAATGCCTCTTGATTTCGATGGAAATGCAACAGGGAAATAACATTGTTCAATATGGCAAGGATGTAAACAAAGTACTGGAGGAATTTCAAAAAGAATTGCCAAAAGGAGTCAGTATCGAACGCATTGCCGATCAATCAAAAGTAGTGGATGATTCTGTGAATACATTCCTCAGGGAACTCATCTTTGCAATTTTAGGAGTTATATTGGTCACAATGGCATTATTACCGATGAGAGTTGCCTCTGTTGCTGCATCTTCCATCCCAATCACTGTTTTTATTTCGTTAGGGATAATGTATTTGGGCGGCATAGAGCTTAATACAGTTACCCTGGCTGCCCTTCTCGTTGTACTCGGAATGATTGTAGATAATTCTATTGTAGTAGTGGACAATTATATGGAAATGCTTGACAATGGAATGCCGCGTTGGGATGCATCTATCAATAGTGCGAAGAAATACTTCAAATCAATATTTTCAGCAACCCTTGCCGTAACCATTACCGTTTTTCCATTCCTGTTCATAGTTAAAGGAATGTTTAAGGATTTTGTACAATCATTTCCCTGGACGCTCAGCATTACATTAGGTATTTCACTTTTGGTTGCTGTGCTTTTGATACCTTATTTACAATATTTCTTTATCAAAAAAGGATATAAACAATCAAAAGAGGAAAGGGGAGAAAAAAATAAACGCAACTTCTTAGACATAGTACAATCAACTTATGAAAAGTGGTTAGAAAAATCTTTTAATCATCCTCGCTTGACAATGGCAGCAGGGATTATATCGGTTGTAATTGCCGTAGTTCTATTTCTGCCTATTCCTCAACGGCTATTGCCTATTGCTGAGCGTAACCAGTTTGCGGTTGAAATTTATTTACCGCAAGGAAATTCGTTAAACCAAACCGCAGCGGTTGCAGATAGTATGCAGAAGATTCTACTCAAAGACAAACGGGTCAAGTCCGTTACTTCTTTTGTTGGTACCAGTTCTCCGCGTTTTCATACCACGTATGCATCCAATTTTCCTGCAAAAAATTATGCCCAATTTATTGTGAATACAACTTCCAATCGTACAACGGAGGAATTATTGGATGAATATTCAGGAAAATATGCAGATTTTTTCCCAAATGCACATATCCGCTTTAAACAATTGGATTATCAAGCGGTAACAGCCCCAATTGAAGTTAGAATATCCGGCGATAGTCTCGCTGATTTAAAACTTGCGGCTGATTCTTTGATGAACGGGATGCGAAAAGTAGATGGATTAGTATGGATAAGAACCAATTATGAGGAAATGTTACCCGGAATGCGTGTAGATATTGATCCGGTAGAAGCCAGCCGTTTGGGAATTAGTAAAACTGTCGTTGCTGCAAATCTGGCAACGCATTTTAATGGTGTACCAATAACTACATTATGGGAAAAAGATTACCCGCTATCTGTAAAACTTAAAACTGAACAGGAAGGAGAAGTAAATTTCGGTGATATTGAAAATGAGTATGTTCATTCATTGATTCCCGGTGTAACCATTCCACTGCGTCAGATAGCAAAAGTAACGCCGGACTGGACGCAAGGTCAGATTGTCCGCCGAAACGGCGTCCGAACTATGAGTGTATTGGCCGATGTAAAACGAGGAGTAAATACAAAATCAGCATTTTCGGAAGTAAAAAAAATAACGGAAAAATGCAAATTTCCTCAAGGTGTGGACATTAGCTACGGTGGGGCTTACGAATCTGACTCGGAAACATCGCCCCAAATTTTAGGCGGACTGATGGCGGCAATTTTTATTATCTTTTTGATTCTGATGTTTCATTTCAAACGAATAGACATGGCGTTATTAATTTTATCATCAACCAGTTTGAGTTTAATGGGAGCAGTCATAGGAATATTGATATTAAGACTTGAACTTGGAGTTACCTCTGCTTTGGGGCTTGTGAGCTTGCTGGGTATTATAGTACGTAATGGCATTATTATGCTCGATTACGCTGAAGAATTGAGAATTAAGCATAATATGACGGTTTTAGAAGCAGCCAAGGAAGCTGGTAAACGAAGAATGCGCCCGATTTTCCTTACTTCGGCTGCTGCATCCATGGGCGTAGTTCCTATGATAATGAGTGGAAGCGCACTTTGGCAACCAATGGGAACCGTTATATTTTTTGGAACCTTTACTTCTATGATATTAGTAGTTTTAATTTTACCGGTGGCATACTCAATTTTATTCAAATTTGAAGATAAAAAGAACAAACTTATAGATTTTGCCGCTTCCTCTTTAAAGAATGGAAAGACAAAATCAATCTTTATGGCTATAGTTCTGACTCTTAGCTTTAGTTCAACGGTATCGGCACAAAACAAATATTCCCTTGAACAATGCAAAACTTTTGCTTTACAGAACAATTCTCAAATAAAAAACGGTAATCTGGAAATAGAAGCTTCAAAACAAGTAAAAAAAGCAGCTTTTACCAATTACTTTCCGAAAGTAAGTGCCACAGGTATGGCTTTCCGTTTCAACGACCCACTGTTTAAGTATGATATGCAGGGGGGTAACCTACCTGTTTATGATGGCAATCCTGCTAATCTGGCAACGGCAACCGAATTTGCTTATTTTCCGGGTATTTCAATTGCTTTGTTGGACAAAGCAAACGTGGGCGCTATTACTGCTGTACAACCTGTTTTTGCAGGAGGCCGTATTGTTACAGGAAATAAGCTAGCGCAACTGGGCGTTGATGTGAACAACAGCAGGCTTGTTTTATCAAAAAACGAAGTTTTACTTAAAACAGAGGAGCAATACTGGCTCATCGTTTCGCTCAACGAAAAGATGAAAACCCTTCAAATGGTCGAATCACTTCTCGGTTCCATTTACAAGCAGGCAAACGATGCGTATCAGGCAGGATTAATCAATCGCAACGATGTAATGAAAGTAAGCATCAAACAAAGTGAACTGAACATGAACCGCATCAAACTCGAGAATGGCATTAAATTAGCAACCATGGCTTTTAGCCAGCATATTGGTATTCCCTACGATTCGACCGTGATACTGAGCGACACGCTTGCCATCACCCAAACTCCTTTTGAGGTTTATCAAAATGCCGGGCAAGCATTACCCAATCGAGAAGAATACAAACTTTTACAGCAAAGTGTTAAAGCCGAAGAGTTACAAACTCGCTTGAAACGTGGAGAATACTTACCTGAAGTAGGTATTGGCGCCGGCGCTTTATACTACAATTATACCGATAAGGATACCTATAATTCGATGGTATTTGCATCGGTTAAAATTCCTATTTCCGATTGGTGGGGCGCTTCGCATACCCTGAAGGAGAGAAAGTTTAAAGAACAGATTGCCCGTAACAACAGTAAAAACAACTCGGAACTTCTCTTGCTGCAGATACAAAAAACCTGGAACGACCTCGTTGAAGCTTATAAACAAATAGGTGTAGCCAACGAAACAATAAAACAGGCAGAAGAAAACCTGAGAATCAATAGCGAAAATTATAGAGGAGGCATTGTAAATATCTCAGACATGCTCGAAGCGCAGACGATGCTTCAGCAGGTCAGAGACCAACATACCGATGCACAGGTAAATTATAAAGTAAAGCTCATTACCTATTTACAAGTAACCGGGCGATACTAAAAACATATTCAGCAATGATAAAAAATAAGATTGGCGTAAATGCTGTCATAATTTGGAATGTTCTTAACAATAATAACGGTGCAATGACCTTTAATCAACTTGAACAGGTAACACAACTTGGTGAGAAAGACCTATACCTTGCATTAGGTTGGTTATATAAAGAAAACAAAGTATATATTGAGAGAGACGAAGCAAACTTTAAAATTTATTTAACAGATAATGCCGGACTCAATATCTTGTCAAAGTTAATTTGAGATTTGTCCTTCATTTATAATCAATCAATGAATATGTAAATAAACATTTGAATGATAAATCCGTCCGACCGCTCGAAGTGGTCGGACGGTTATCGCAAGAACCATAATTTACAGACAAAAAGTTAATGCATTTATATATCAAACAAACTTTAAAATCACGTATATGAAACCGGACAAAAAGCAATCAATCAGTGAACTTTCAAAAACAATCTCTAAAGAAAGGGGACGTACAAACTTACTCAAAGAAATCGAACAGAAAACAATTGCTTTTTTAGTTCAGCGTATTCCTTCATGGATAAATTCCGATATGCTTACGGCAATCGGGTTTTTGGGCAGCATAATTATTCTTCTAAGTTTCGTGTTAGCGGCTCACGTTAATGAAACTTACCTGCTAATCGGCGTTTTAGGGTTTATGGTAAGCTGGTTTGGCGATTCGCTGGATGGACGATTGGCTTATTATCGTAAAATTCCCAGGAAATGGTACGGTTTTACCCTTGATTTAACTGTCGACTGGCTTGGAATCATTTTAATGGGTCTCGGATTTATGATTTATGCAAACGAAGCCTGGAAAATTGTCGGTTTTGGGTTTGTAGTTTTATATGGTTGGGAAATTATTACCGCTTTAATCCGGTATAAAGTAACCGATAAATACGCCATCGATTCCGGTAAATTCGGCCCGACCGAAGTCCGTATCATTATTTCTCTTATATTAATCTTTGAAGTAATTTTTAAAGGTTCGATTCTATATTCTTCGATAATAGCTTGTGTTGTCTTGTTTATTGTTAATATTATTGATACAATGAAATTATTAAAGCTGGCCGATGCCCTCGACACTGAAGAAAAAGAAACGAAGATAAACGGAGAAAATGTTTGAAAGGTTACTCGTTTTTACCAAAGCTCAGGCTTCAGCATCTATTGGGGGATTGACCGATTACCTGATAATGATTTTTATTACCGAGACTTTTCATGTTCATTATACCCTATCTATTGTCGCAGGAGGAATTATCGGGGCTGTCATTAACTTTTACATAAATAAAAGCTGGACTTTTCATTCAAAAGAGCTGCCTTATAAAAATACTGCCAGCAAACAATTGATTAAATTTGTGCTGGTTGTGATTAACAGCATTGTATTAAAATCTTCAGGTACGTATTTAATCACTACCTTTTTTAGAATCGATTATAAAATCAGCCGTTTGGCTGTAGATTTAATCGTTTCGATTATTTTTAATTACAAGCTCCAAAAGCACTGGGTTTTTAAAAAACAAATAAAAGTGAACGATACTTTGTAATCTTATAACGCATAGAGTTATACGTTTTATCTCGTATGTCTCTTTAAAATCAAAGATTCGTCACAATTTATTTTGCAAAAGAAACTCCCCGACACATAAACATATCAGGGAGTTTCCAATTCTTAAGTCCTCCTTCGGGGGTATGTGGCATTTATTTAGCCATTTCGATAGCTACAGCCACCTGTACGGTAGCTCCAACCATTGGGTTGTTACCCATGCCGAGGAATCCCATCATTTCAACATGAGCTGGAACTGAAGAAGAACCGGCAAACTGAGCATCTCCGTGCATACGTCCCATCGTGTCAGTCATGCCGTAAGAGGCTGGACCTGCACCCATGTTGTCAGGATGCAATGTACGTCCTGTACCACCGCCTGATGCAACCGAGAAATATTTTTTACCTTGTTCGATACATTCTTTTTTGTAAGTTCCGGCTACCGGATGTTGAAAACGAGTCGGATTGGTTGAGTTACCGGTAATCGATACGTCAACACCTTCGGAAGCCATAATAGCAACACCTTCGCGAACATCGTCGGCACCGTAGCATTTTACTGCAGCACGGGGACCGTCTGAATAAGCTTTGGTCCGAACCACTTTCAATTCGCCTGTATAATAATCGAATTCGGTTTGAACATACGTAAATCCGTTAACGCGGGAGATAATCATAGCCGCGTCTTTTCCCAGTCCGTTCAGGATAACACGCAACGGTTCTTTCCGAACTTTGTTAGCCGATAAAGCAATACCGATAGCTCCTTCGGCGGCGGCAAACGATTCGTGTCCGGCAAGGAAAGCGAAACATTTGGTCTCGTTGCGAAGCAACATGGCCGCCAGGTTACCGTGGCCCAGACCTACTTTGCGGTCTTCGGCTACCGAACCCGGGATACAGAATGATTGCAGCCCAATTCCGATTGCTTCGGCAGCAGAAGCCGCATCTTTACACCCTTTTTTGATGGCGATGGCCGAACCTACCACGTAAGCCCATTTTGCGTTTTCGAACGCGATGTTTTGAATCCCTTCACAAATTTTGTAAGGGTCGATGTTTTTAGCGTCGCAAATTGCTTTCGCTTCGTCGATATCTTTGATACCGTATGTATTAAGTGCCGCGTTGATTTTATTGATACGACGGTCATAACTTTCAAATAACATAATAATTGAATTAAAAATTAATAATTAAGAATTAATAATTAGGATGATACAATTAGTTGTTTAATAATTAATATTCGTGTTATTTGCTATTCTTGTTGGTGGAATTGATTATTGAAATAAGTATTTTCTTTAGTTCCAGACAATCAACCTGAATGCTAAGAAATTCTTTTTCGTTTATGTATTCAGTTGCAAGCAATAACTCAAGCCAGTATTCCGTTTCGTTTGTTTCCTTCAAAGAAATCTGCAATTTTGAAATGAAATCTTTTGTGCTCTGAGCAAAAACCGATTCTCTTACATTGGCACCTATACTGGTTCCACTTCTGAGGAGTTGCCTTGATACTACGAATCCTTTCTGTTTAGTTTCAAGATGTTGATATAATCTTATTATTCTAACAGCAAAGTCTTTACTTTTATCCGCAATCACATTCTCGGTTTTCATAACAATGAATTATTAATTATTAATTCTTAATTGTTAATTAGTCTTGTCTTGGATCGATATATTTTGCAGCATTCGCAAAACGACCGTAAGTACTGGTAGATTTTTTCAATGCTTCATTAGCATCTACTCCTTTTTTCACTAAATCCAACATTGGGCCAACGCGCACGAATTCATATCCGCAAGCTTCACCGTCTTCGTCCAACGCCATACGGCTAATGTAACCTTCGGCCAATTCCAGGTAACGAACACCTTTTTTGTTGGTGCTGAATGTTGTTCCAACCTGCGAACGCAAACCTTTACCCAAGTCCTCCAATCCTGCTCCGATAGGCAGACCACCTTCGGAAAAAGCCGATTGAGTACGACCATAAACAATTTGAAGAAACAATTCACGCATTGCCACGTTGATTGCATCACATACCAGGTCGGTGTTTAATGCCTCCAGAATTGTTTTTCCGGTCAGGATCTCGGCAGCCATTGCAGCCGAGTGGGTCATGCCCGAGCAACCGATTGTTTCAACCAGGGCTTCTTCAATAATTCCATTTTTTACGTTTAAGGTTAGTTTACAGGCACCTTGCTGAGGAGCACACCAACCCACCCCGTGGGTCAAACCCGAAATGTCTTTTATTTCTTTCGATTTTACCCATTTACCTTCTTCAGGTATGGGTGCAGGGCCATGGTTAGGTCCTTTTTTTACAACACACATGTGTTCTACTTCGTGCGAATAAATCATACTTTTGTTATTTAGTTAATATAAAATTAGTTTGATGCTTGATTCTTTAAATTCGAGCGCAAAAGTACACTTTTTTTGCGGCTTATCAATGAGACAAATTAGTTAAATGCAGGCAGATTGTAAACTTTTTGCCTTCTCAATTGTTGCGCCCTATATAAAGAGAATGTAAAAACGCTTATCCCGATAGAATGAGCTATTCTTTCATTCAACCTGAAAGTTCTGAAACTTTAAATGAGAAAACTACCATGCTTAATTTTCTGAAGATTGATAGTGTTTATGATACAAATTATGCAGATGTATATAAGTTGTATGTTGAAACATTTCCGGTGAGCGAACGGAGGTCGTGGGCATCGCTTGAAAGCGTTTTAAACAATGAAAACCGTTTCAATATATTTGCTTTAATGCACGAAAATCAATTTGTAGGATTCATAAGCTATTGGAAATTTGAACGATTTTATTATATCGAACATTTTGCCATACTTCCTCACTTCCGAAACCATAAACTTGGTTCGGAAGCAATGGCTGAATTGGTATCACAGGTCAATATGCCGGTGGTACTTGAAGTAGAAATGCCCCGTACCGTAGAAGCAGCCAGAAGGATACACTTTTACGAAAGGCTTGGCTTTTATGTGTTATCGAACTATTACATGCAACCACCTTACGATGGGGTTTCGTTTTTGCTGCCTATGCTCATCATGAGTAACGATTATCATTTTGCCAATAAGCACTTCAACCTGATTAAGAATACCTTGTATAAAGAGGTGTACCGGTATGAAAAGGAAGATGAGGAGTAGACCTGTTTTTCTATTTAGTGTTTGTAAGAAAACGCCAATCTCTGCGTTGCACTCACATCAAAAACTACTCATTTACACGGGTAAACTCCATTGCTGTTTCGTGCGCCTTGACCTTTTCTTATCAAACACTAAATTTTCTTTCAAACACTAAATAATTCTTGTTTTATTTGATCGTTTTGCCCAATTAGCTTATTAAAAATAATCATTCTTAAGACATATCTGTATAATTATGAAAAAACTGATCTTAATTTTTTTGCCTCTATTGTCGGTAGTCATTTGTTCCGCACAATCTGCAAACGAATATAAATCATTAGATACAAAGAATCCCATCGTTTTTGGTGGTAACTATATTGTTTATCAGGGCGTAACCATTACGCTTGGCCCTAAAGCGTTCTTTATTGACGGACAACTCTCCGACGAAGAAGCAGCAAAGTATAGCTACGTGTTCAATTCTGTAAATGAAGCGGCAAAACATTTGACAGATGGCACGGAAGAGTCTCCGATGATACTATACCTTGCACCTTATGTCTATTGGCTTGATGATCCCGATGACCCGGCTATTCGTGTTCCTAAACCGGGCGGAAAAACTTTTTTAGGATTAGAAATACCTTTTGCACTTGAAATCAGTTGTGAATGGCTCAGATTTTATGGTCTTTCGGATGATGCAAAAAATGTAGTCCTGGCTTGTAACCGCGGTCAATCAATGGGTGCAAGGGGCAATTTTACCTTATTAAATATTTCAGGAGAAGGCACGAGTGCTGAAAATATCACATTCGGGAACTACTGCAATATTGACCTTGATTATCCCCTTAAGCCTGAATTAAGCAGAGAAAAAAGAGGATCTGCCTTTGTCCAGGCAATGCTCGTTTTGTGTGACGGAGATAAACTTGTTGCCCGTAATACCCGTTTTGTCAGTCGGCTTGATTTATTTCCTTTCGTTGGGGGGAAACGCGTACTTTTCGACCGTTGCCATTTCGAGTCAACTGATGACTCTTTAAACCCCACGGCTATCTACCTAAACTGCACGTTGGAATTTTACAGTGGAAGACCTTTTTTTGAAACATCAGGAACAGGTGCGGTATTCTTTAATTGTGACATCAAATCTTTCACCCGGGGAGAACAATATTTTACAAAATTTGGAGGTCAGTTAGCTGTAGTAGATACCCGTTTTGAATCTGAAACGGTAACTTACCTGGGTTGGAAAGATTTCCCCGCTAAAGAGTCCCGTAACTACCAATACAATTTTCAATTTAATGGTGAACCTTATTTAATTGGAGCTAACCATCCTCAATCAACGGTTGACATGACCGGAAAAACAATACTTGATGCCTATTTATTTAACTATAATGATAAGGTAATTTATAATACCTACAATCTTCTACGCGGTGATGACGATTGGGACCCGATGGGAATTAAAGAGCTGGTTCTGGCAGCCGAAAAGAAACATGGAAAATCATATACCAATCTGGCAACACAGATGTTGATTTCGCCTGTTCCGGATACGACTGAAAGTAGAAAGACACATTTCAATCCGGTAACCCAGAAATTAATTTGGCCGATACGTGATACGATCGAAACAGGAAAAGAAAGCGTTGTGTTACATGCCAATATAACCAAATTCGGTAATTATGAATTGAAAGGCGGGCAGATAAATTGGGCTACAGCACCAGGGTATGAAGCTATTGTTGACTTAAAAGCCAATGAAGACGGCACATGCGAGGTAATACCAACCAATGAAACTGACGAAATTAAAGAAGTAATTGTTACAGCAACAACTCCGGCAGGGCTGGAGTCGGCAAGCGTTCTTTACGTTTCTCCTTCAATCCTGGATTCGCCTAAATTTAGCTCACTGCCTAAAATTATAAAGAGAAAAGACGGCAAACTCTCTGTTGATTACAAATTAGATATGAGGTTCAGGGACCAATCGCTTGTCAGTTGGTACCGTTGTTCTGATACAAAAGGCAGTAATCCGATAGAAATTGCCGTATCGCGATTTAACGAACCAAAACTTGAATATGTCCTTTCAACAGGTGATGTCGGCTATTACATCATGGCTGCGGTGGTCCCGAAACACATTCGCTGTCGTGCAGGCTCAGCGGTTTCTACAATAACAGACAAACCTGTATCAGCAAAAGATGTAAAAGCGGATAACAGTTTACTGGATGTGGATTTAAGGAGTATGTCAACAAAATATCAACCTGAAATTAAACCGGGATTTTGGACGCTTGATTGTTATGCACCTGACGACGCACTTGGATCTGATTGGAAAGCAGACAACAATAGTGATCCCTGGTATTATGGAGTAGGTGAAAATGGTGCGGCAAATGATACCGGACTTGTACAGGCGAGTTCATGGGCCAGGTTGCGTTACACCCCCACCCCCGCTGGTAAAGAGTTCGGTGATATGAAGATTGCCTTTACGTCTGTTCCCGCAAAAACCGCTGGGCAGGGATTCAGCATGGCCAATGAATATATGGATGTCTGCATTAAGTTCGACACTAAAGCCTTAAACGGTTATGCATTGCGCCTGATCCGAACAACCAAATACCATGATGCGATTGATTTTGTATTAATGAAATACGAAAATGGGAAGGCAGTAGCTATTAGTGAACCGGTATCCACGACATGCTACAGGCCGGAATGCTACATTACGTTAGAGGCTAAAAGTAACAAGCTCATTGCTCATGCCGAATCACCAACAGCGTATCATATTGTCCCCGGCAGACCTGAAGTCGTTCAGGTGGTTGATCTGGAGACAGGCATAATTCCCAATAAGTTCGGTGGTATTGGGTTTCAATATACACGTGGAGTCGGAAGTGGTGCAACCTTGATAAAAGATTTAAAGATTGAATGGAAATAGTTCTAACTAATAGAGTAAGTTTATAGCTTCTTTTTTATTTAGTGTTTGCAAGAAAACGCCAATCTCTGCGTTGCACTCACATCAGAAACCACTCATTTACATGAGTAAACTCCGCGTTTTTGCTGTTTCGTGCGCCTTGACCTTTTCTTATTAAACACTGAGTTTTCTTTCAAGTACTATTTATTGTTGTCCGGTAAACTTTTTAGTTTACATCTGAAAAATAGCTTTCTACAAAAAATGTTTTGAGATAATCTCGTCCCTAACGGGACTTGTTTTGATATTGAAACTTATACTCCCAACTCTTTAGCCACTTCAAACATATATTGGCGTGCAGCTTCATACTCGTTGGGGATGATTCCATCCAAAATAGCATCCTTGATATGCATTTTAATGTCGCCGACGGTTGCACAAGCGGGTAAATTAAAAGTATCCATTATTTCCTGTCCGCTAATGGGTGGTTGAAAATTGCGAACCCGATCTTTTTCCTCAATTTCTTTGAGTTTCTGACGTACCAATTGGAAATTGGCGCGGAAACGTTTGACTTTTTCAGGATTTTTCGAGGTTATATCCGCTTCGCAAAGCATCATTAAATCGTCGATATCGTCGCCGGCATCAAACAAAAGCCTGCGAACGGCAGAGTCGGTTACTTCGTCTTCGCTCAAGACAATGGGACGCATGTGGAGCGATACCATTTTTTGTACATACTTCATTTTCTCGTTGGTTGGCAATTTCATTTTCCTGAATATTTCAGGAATCATTTTTTCGCCCACGAAATTATGGTTGTGGAATGTCCAGCCCAGTCGCGCGTCGAATCGTTTGGTACGGGGCTTGCCTATGTCGTGAAGCAATGCAGCCCAACGGAGCCACAAATTGTCGGTGTGTTGGCAAAGTTCGTCGAGCACGGCCAGGGTATGATAAAAGTTGTCCTTATGCCCTACTCCATCTTTCGTTTCGGCGCCTTTCAGCGCCAGCACCTCAGGTAAAATCAGCTCAAGCAATCCCGTCTTTTCGAGCAAAATAAAACCTACCGATGGTTTGCGCGACATTATGATTTTATTCAGTTCGTCGGCAATCCGTTCTTTCGAGATAATTTCGATTCGTTCTTTATTCCGTATAATGGCATCAAAAGTATTCGACTCAAGGAAAAAGCCCAGTTGTGCCGAAAAACGAATCCCGCGCATCATGCGCAACGGATCGTCAGAGAAAGTAATATCTGGATTTAAAGGCGTGCGCAGTACAAAATTCTGTAAATCGGTCATTCCGTTGAACGGGTCGACTAATTCACCAAAACGGTCTTTATTCAGGCACAATGCCAGTGCATTGATGGTGAAATCGCGGCGGTTCTGGTCATCTTCAAGGGTTCCGTCTTCCACAATCGGTTTACGTGAATCGTGTTGGTACGATTCACGGCGTGCACCTACAAATTCCACCTCCAGGTCATTGATTTTCACCTGTGCGGTGCCGAAGTTTTTAAAAACAGTCAGGCTTGCTTTTTTACCAAGTTTGCGGGCAACCCGTTCGGCTAATTCAATACCACTTCCCACCACCACCACATCAATGTCTTTCGAAGTCCGTTTCAGGAAGATATCGCGGACATAACCGCCGATTACATAACATTCCTGCTGTTGATCATCGGCTGCCTGAGATATGATTTGAAATATTTTATCTTGTAAATGTTCTTGCATCAACTTCTTTGTTCAGTGTTTTTTATCTCGCAAAAGTACGGGAATAAATTTGAATTGCCAAAAAAACAAAAAATCCGGCAGGTTGTTGAGTTCTGTCAGGTTTAGTTAATACGATCTAAGTACATGACAAAAAAATAATAGGAACGCGGATAAAGCGGATAACACGGATGTTAGCTGATTTATAGTTATCAATGAAACGGATTAAATCCTGATTATATTTACTAGGTAAATGACGGATGATCGGTCACGGTTGAA
>JAJFVH010000006.1 GCA_021371875.1 Bacteroidales bacterium | reverse complement strand
AACAGCATTCAATGCTGCTATGTCTTACATTCTGAACAATGCTGTTACTGGCAGTTCCTCTGCTGACTACAGTGTTGATCTTGCCAAAGTGCTTGTTTCTCGTGGTAACTTGACCGGAGCTGTGAACGCCTTAGCCACCTCAGCAAATGGCGTTGTTACCCTGAATTGGGATGACAACTCTGGCAGTGGTACTGCAACCCAAACAGACAAAGCTCTGATTGTTGTTTTGAACCCAACAAGAGCCGAATCTGTATTTGATGCAGGTGGAAATCAAAGAGTCTCAGCTACAGAAGATATTTCTGTTCCTGCTGATTGGGTTGGCGAAAGCGTTGAAGTGTTCCTGGGCTTCATTACCGCAGACGGTAAAGAAGTTGCAAACAGTGTGTATTTGGGTTCTGTGACTGTTGCCTAAGCGTTGGCAATTATCTGTTTTCTTCAATGAAGGCCGTCCTAATTAGGACGGCTTTTTTTATGCCCTGATTTTTTGAATTTACGAGTAACTTTCAAGTTGCCAAACTAAAAAGAAACACTAACTTTGCGTCTGAAAGCAAGATTCAAGAAACGGTTGAGAAACGAAATTCCTCTGACGAGAAACGAATAAGAAACGGTTTTCCGTTTCTTGAAATTGAAATCAACGGAAAATATCAGCAAAGAAACACGCTACAACCGCAAAAATAAAAGCTCTTTTGCACAAAGTGGTTCTAAACCGTTTCTCAATATGCTATAACGTATTGATTTACAATACTTATTGTGAATAGCTTTCAATAATAGCTATGTATAGCCGTGTATCGCGACGTTTCCTCGAGGCCTCGTTTTTTTGCTTTATTAATAAATGGTGCTGTGTTAATAATGTTTTCCAACGATTTAATATAAGAGCAATAAAATCATTGATTTAAATTTTTGCGGGCTTGCCGGGCTTTACTGTGTTTAATGCCGTAAGTAAAATAAATTACAAATCCGATAACCATCCAAGCCAAAAGACGTATCCAGGTGTCGAGTGGGAGAGATGCCATTTCGGCCAAACAAATTACGGTGCCCATAATTGGAACAAGCGGCACCCACGGGGTTCGGAATCCACGTGGAGCATTGGGTTCCGATTTACGAAGTATAATTATTCCTATACTTACAATAACAAAAGCCAGCAATGTCCCGATTGAAACTAACTCGCCCAGCAAACCTATCGGAAATAATCCGGCAAAGGAAGCCGAAAATAAACCTGTTACTATGGTAGTAACGTGAGGTGTTTTATATTTGGGATGTACTTTGGCAAATCTTTTCCAAAGCAAACCATCATGCGCCATGATGTAGAATATACGTGATTGCCCCATAAGCAGTACCAAAACAACAGAGCTCAGTCCGGCAATGGCGCCGATTTTAATAATCGGGCTCAACCACCATAACTCGGTTCCGAATTTATCAATAGCAACTGCAATTGGAGCTGAAACATTTAACTCTTTATAATTTACAATTCCTGTTAAAATCAGGCTTACGGCTATGTATAAAACGGTGCAGACAGCCAGCGAAACCAAAATGCCGATAGGCATATCGCGTTTGGGGTTGACAGCCTCCTGCGAAGCGGTTGAAACTGCATCGAACCCGATATAAGCAAAAAATATAACCCCGGCGGCCGTTAAAATCCCAGACCAGCCAAATTGGCCGAAAGTGCCAGTGTTTTCAGGAATAAACGGTTCCCAGTTTTTTACATCGATGTAAGAGATGCCAAAGCCGATAAACAATAAAATGACGGCTACTTTTATAATTACAATAATATTGTTCAGTTTGGCTGACTCTTTAATCCCGATTACCAGCAATGTGGTCATGATGCCAACAATAAACATAGCCGGAAAATTAATGATCGCTCCGGAAGAATGCCAACCGTTTGTATCGAAAATAAAAGGGCTCTGGCTGATTGATGCCGGTATATGTATATTGAAATATTCGAGCAGACTTACGACATAACCACTCCAACCTACAGCTACGGTAGCCGATCCGAATAAGTATTCGAGAATTAAATCCCACCCGATAATCCAAGCTATAAATTCACCCATTGTGGCGTAAGCGTAAGTGTAAGCGCTACCCGAAATCGGTATCATAGAGGCAAACTCGGCGTAACAAAGGCCTGCAAACATACAGCCAACCGCCGAAATAGCAAACGAAATGGATACTGCCGGACCTGCGTATAGTGCTGCCGCCGATCCTGTGAGCACAAATATCCCCGCGCCAATCACACAACCAATACCCAACAAAACCAGATTCATAGCTGTTAAATGCCGTCTCAGAGAGTTTTGATTTTCAGCCTCAGTTTCAAGTTCCGATAATGTTTTCTTTATAAAAAGATTTCTAAACATAACCTTTTTAATACCTTTATCAATCATTTTGTAAATAAAATATCGTTTTTTCTATTAATTATCTGCTTTTTGTGCAAATGTACGTTTTTTTTGTTTTACATCATTTGTTTTAACAATAATAAACAGATTGCTTACGTATAATTGCTGGATTGTTTTTGAATTTTTTTATTTTTTACTATTATCATAGGATTTGTTCAGTATTATAGGATTTGTTCAGTTGGGGTCAGTTAAAAATTACTAAAGTATCATATCTTGATTTAACCTTGATAATAAATTTATATATAATGTGCTGTTGTACAGATAAATGATATATTTTAAATGATAAAATGTAAGATTTAATCAAATTAAAAGCAGTTGTAAATAATCGAAAAAAAATGATAATAATTAAATTTTTTATATTTCCTTTGCAGCGTTTTTTTGAGCTTAAAATTCAAAAATAAAGTATGAGCAATTTGTCGCTATTTTTAGTGGTTTTTCTATCGGGCGTGATTTTAGTAGTTGGCGGACTTGGATTGGCCATATTAATATCTCCCAAATCATTTAATCCTCAAAAAGGAGAACCTTACGAATGCGGAATTCCAACTCACGGAACTTCGTGGATGCAGTTTAAAGCCGGATATTATCTTTACGCTATTCTTTACCTGATGTTCGATGTGGAAGCAATATTTTTGTTTCCCTGGGCAACTATTGTACGTGAATTAGGGGTTTCCGGATTAACGAGTATTTTGTTTTTCTTGTTGATTCTCGCATTGGGTCTTGCTTATGCATGGAGGAAAGGAGTTTTAAAATGGAAGTAAAAAATATAAAAATAAAAGGTATTCCGAATGGGGAATTCAACGAAAACGAATATCTTGAAAAATATGTCGAAGAACTTAAAGCCAACGGGGTAAACGTGGTAATAAGTTCTTTGGATGATATGATTAACTGGGGACGTTCAAATTCCATCTGGCCTTTAATTTTTGCCACCAGTTGTTGCGGTATTGAGTTTATGTCGGCTGCCGCTGCGCATCACGATATTTCACGTTTCGGGATGGAAGTTACCCGAAATAGTCCGCGCCAGGCCGATTTGATGTTAGTTGCCGGAACGATAGTACACAAAATGGCGCCGCTGATTAAACGTGTGTACGACCAAATGGCAGAGCCAAAATATGTGCTTGCCATGGGTGGCTGTGCTATTTCGGGAGGACCTTTTATCAACTCGTACCATGTTGTTAAAGGTGTTGACGAAATTATACCGGTCGATGTTTATGTTCCCGGCTGTCCCCCACGTCCCGAATCATTGTTTTACGGCTTAATGCAACTGCAACGTAAAATTAAAGTGGAACAATTTCTGAAACCATTAAAAGATAAATCCCTAGCCCCTGAAGGGAAATAATACCTAAAATGGAAAAGATAAAAAAAATAATACTCAATATATTTGCGGATGCGGTTTTTGAAGAAAAAGACAAGCTGACCGTAACGGTTAATCCCAAAGAACTGCACGAATTAATTAGAACACTCCACGCTAACGAAGAATTACCATTCGATTATCTTGTTTATCTTATCGGAATGGATTGGGGCGAGAAGCTCGGCGTTGTTTATTTACTTTCTTCGTCTAAAGATCCTTCGAAAGAAATTATTGTAAAAACAGGTACTTCCGACCGCGAAAATCCGTTGCTTTATTCAATTACAGACTTATACGAAACCGCACATCTGAATGAACGTGAAATTTATGCCATGTACGGTATACGATTCATCAATAATCCTGACATGCGTCGTTTCCTGTTAAATGACGATTGGGTTGGGTTTCCCATGCGTAAAGATTACGATGCAAATCCTGAAATTAATCCGGTTTCGGTTGTAAGTAAGGATATTATCGATACTGCTTCGAGGATTATGGAAACTCCCGACGGGTTGAAAGAGGAGATTGTAAATGTATTTGAGGCAGATGATTACATTATTAATATAGGGCCGCAACATCCTTCAACGCATGGTGTAATGCACTTCCGCACAGCATTGGATGGCGAAATTGTGAAAAAAATTGATATTCACAGCGGGTATATTCACCGTGGAATTGAGAAACTCAGCGAAAGTCTTACTTACCCGCAAATTCTACATTTTACCGATCGTCTGGATTATCTTTCGGCGAATATTAATCGTCACGCTTTGTGCATGTGTGTCGAAAAAGCGGTTGGAATTGAAATTCCCGAACGTGCTCAATACATACGCACCATCATGGATGAATTGAATCGGATTAGTTCGCATTTATTGGCATGGTCGGCTCAAACGAATGATTTGGGTGCAACTACCGCCTTTATTTACGGTATGCGCGAACGCGAGATTATTCTCGATATTTTCGACAAAACCTGTGGCGGACGATTAATTATCAATCAGAATGTGATTGGCGGGGTGATGTTCGATATTTATGCCGATTTTCAGAAAGATGTGAAGGCATTTATTCCTTACATGCGTGAAAAGCTTAGAGAATACGATCGTTTTTTCTCACACAATGTGATTGCGTTGGGGCGTATGGTTAACATCGGAAAGCTATCGAAAGAAGATACTGTGAGTTATGCCGTTACCGGTCCTGCCGGACGTGCTTCGGGCTGGTCGTGCGACGTACGCAAATATCAACCTTACGCGCTTTACGATAAAGTTGAATTCAAAGAAGTTATTCGTGCCGAAGGCGATTCGTATGCCCGTTATATGAACCGTCTCGATGAAATAGAAGAATCCCTGAAAATTATAGAACAGTTGATCGATAATATTCCTGATGGAGACTTCCTGGCAAAGACAAAAGCCATTATCAAACTTCCCGAAGGTGAATATTTCCAGGGTGTGGAGGCAGGTAAAGGGTTGTTCGGTGTGTATATCGAAAGCCGTGGCGAAAAAACGCCTTATCGCCTGAAGTTCCGTTCGCCATCTATGGCTTTGGTATCGGTGATGCCATTGATATGTAAAAATGAAAAAATTTCGGATTTTATCGGTATCGGCGGTTCAATGGATTATGTAATTCCGGATATTGACAGATAATTACATTTAGCATTTAATCATTTACCATTTACAATTGTACGCAGAGAAAATTATATGTTTCAAAATTATTCTCAACCTTTAGAATTTACAAACCTTACAAGCTGGTTAGATGCTGCTTTGAGAGAAAATTTGCCTGAATTTTGGGCTGTTTTCATTGAACTGGTGCTTGTTGGCGTGGTATTATTAGCCGCTTACGCTGTGCTTGCCATGATTTTAATTTATGTGGAACGTAAAATTACGGCATTTTTTCAGGCACGTATCGGTCCGAACAGGGTAGGGAAGTACGGTATTTTCCAGACGGTGGCTGATGTGCTTAAAATTCTGATCAAGGAAATTATTCATGTCAATAAGGTGGATAAGTTTCTGTTTTATGCCGCTCCGTTTTTTATGATTGTGGCTTCGGTGCTTACATTCGGAGCCATCCCGTTCGGGAAAAGTTTACATGCAGTCGATTTTAATATAGGCGTTTTTTATGTAACAGCCGTTTCGTCGTTGGGCATTATAGGCGTATTGCTTGCCGGCTGGTCGAGTAACAACAAATACTCCATGATTGGCGCTATGCGAAGCGGGGCGCAGTTTGTAAGTTACGAACTATCGGCAGGTTTCGCTTTGATGACCATGGTGGTACTTTCGGGAACTATGCAGTTCAGCGAAATGATTGAAAGCCAGGCTTACTGCTGGAATATTTTCAATGGACATATTTCGTCATTAGTGGCTTTTGTTATTTATCTGATTTCAGGTCACGCCGAAACTAACCGCGGCCCGTTCGATTTACCCGAAGCCGAATCGGAATTAACAGCAGGTTATCACACCGAATATTCAGGGTTGCAATTCGGATTTTTCTATTTAGCTGAATATCTGAATATGTTTATCATTGCTTCTATTGCAGCAACTGTATTCTTAGGTGGTTGGATGCCGTTGCAGATAAGTGGTTGGGATGGTTTTAACCAGTTGATGTGGTATATTCCATCTTATATTTGGTTTTTTGGTAAAGTAGGGTTTTTGATCTTCCTGAGTTTATGGGTTCGCTGGTCTTTCCCACGTTTACGCATCGACCAGCTTTTGAATCTGGAATGGAAATACTTATTACCAATTAATTTGGTTAATATTTTAGTAATGGTTATCCTGGTGCTTACCGGATTGACTTTGACGGATTTGTTTTGATTCGTCTCCATAAAAAAATAAAAAAAATGAGAACGTTTAAACAATATATAACAGGTTTATTTGGAGGCATAAAATCCTTGCTATCAGGCTTATCGGTTACATGGAAGGAACTATGGATAAAAAAAGTAACCCAACAATATCCTGAAAACAGAGATACGCTGGTTATTTCCGACCGGTTCCGTGCAGAGCTGGTTATGTCGCATGATGAAAACAATGAACATGCCTGCACTGCCTGTGGTATTTGCGAAATGAATTGCCCGAACGGCACAATTCAGGTGATTTCTAAAATGACAGAAACCGAAGATGGCAAAAAGAAAAAGGAACTCGACAGATATGTTTACGATTTGGGAATGTGCACTTTCTGCAATTTATGTGTAATAACCTGTCCTTCGAGTGCAATTAAGTTCACCAATCATTTCGAAAATGCAACATTTACGCGTAATAAACTTGTTCAACAGCTGAATCATGAAGGGTCAAAACTCAGGGCAAAGAAGAAAGAACCGATTTCTGCCCAGCCCGTTCCAAAGGAGAAAGAGTAGTTGCTCTGAATGAGATGTTTATGATTTTAGAAAAGTTCAGAATTATTTTTTTCGTATTAAAATTGGCATATTAATATATTGGCACATTATCTATGGCACAACAAATTATATTTTACATACTGGCGGTAATTATTTCCGTGTTTTCCATTATGGCTGTTACGTCAAAACGATTGATACGTTCGGCTACTTATCTTTTGTTTGTTCTTTTGGGAACAGCCGGATTGTATTTGCTGTTGGGTTACCATTATTTATTCGCGGTTCAGGTAGCTGTTTATGCAGGAGGCATTATGGTGTTGTATATTTTTGCCATTTTACTTACACAAAAACCGGGAGAAAAAATCACGCCTGAACCCTTGCGGCAACGTGTGCTGGCGATTGTTTTGTCTTTAGTCGGAATTGTTTTTTGCGGTTATATTATTTTCAGTAATATAACAAAAGTGTACACGTTGGTTACTCAAAGTGAGCTGAACACAAAGCACATTGGCATGACTTTGATGGGAACGGAGAAATTTCAGTATTTGTTGCCTTTCGAAGTGATCAGTATTTTATTGCTGGCTTGTATCGTAGGCGCTATTATGATAGCCAGAAAACGTTCATAAAAACTGCCCTAATGCACCCCTGATTGGCAATAAGATAAAGAAATTATACATAAAGATGATTGAAATTTATAACACGTAAAACTATCTTCGACCCCTCTGGTGGTTGGAAGTAACAAGATAAAAACATGGGTGATTTATTTACAAATTTCTTTTCGGGAATTATCCCGATGGAAGCTTACATAGCAGTAAGTCTGGTTATGTTTTTTTCAGGAATTTATGGCTTTATATCCCGTAAAAGCTTGTTGATGATCCTGATTTCCATTGAATTGATTTTAAATTCTATTGATATAAATTTTGCGGTTTTCAACCGTTATTTATATCCCGAACAAATGGAAGGATTCTTTTTTGCACTTTTCACTATTGCGGTTTCGGCTTGCGAAACTGCTGTTGCCATTGCCATTGTGATTAATATCTACCGAAATCTTAATAATGTGGAAGTGGATAGTTTGAATGAGCTTCAGGAACCTGACGAAGCATCAGAAAATACAGAGGTGTTGAAATAAGTAGTTGATTACGTTCAAAAGAAAATTTTAAATTTGTAAATCAGAAAAGATGCAATATACATTATTAATATTAATCTTACCATTGTTGAGCTTTGTAGTGCTGGGATTGGTGGACTCGAAATGGAAACCAAAAGTTGCCGGCACTATTGGTACCGCCGTTCTCGGAATCGTAGCGTTGCTTTCGTATTACACAGCCTGGACGTACTTCTCGTCGGCTGGCATCAGTGGCGTTTATCAAAAAATTATTCCGTTTCAGTTTGAATGGTTACGTTTTACCGAACATTTACATATTGAACTGGGTATTTTACTCGATCCGATATCGGTGATGATGCTGGTGGTAATTTCAACCGTATCGTTGATGGTGCATATTTATAGTCTTGGTTATATGAAAAGTGAGAAAGGTTTTGAGCGGTATTACGCTTTCCTGTCGCTTTTCACATTTTCGATGCTCGGGTTGGTAGTGGCTACCAATATTTTTCAAATGTATATTTTCTGGGAATTGGTAGGCGTTTCGTCTTATTTGCTTATCGGTTTTTACTATACGAAACCCGAAGCGGTGGCAGCTTCTAAAAAAGCGTTTATTGTTACTCGTTTCGCCGATTTGTTTTTCCTAATTGGTATTTTGTTCCTTTCGTTTTATACCAAAACATTCGATTTTGGGATTTTGACTTCGGGCGATGCTACTGTTTTTGCAAGCACAGCAGGAGCTTCGTTTATGGGAATCTCGCTTATGAATTGGGCAATGGCGCTCATTTTTATCGGAGGTGCAGGTAAATCGGCTATGTTCCCGCTGCATATCTGGTTGCCCGATGCCATGGAGGGCCCGACGCCGGTTTCGGCATTAATCCATGCTGCAACAATGGTGGTTGCCGGTGTATATCTTGTAGCCCGTCTTTTCCCTGTTTATGATCTTTATGCTCCCGATGTTTTGCACGGAATAGCTTATGTAGGTGCGTTTACATCGCTGTTTGCGGCAGTGATTGCCTGTGTACAAACCGATATAAAACGGGTGCTGGCTTTCTCCACTATTTCGCAAATCGGCTTTATGATGGTTGGCTTGGGAGTTTCGGGGATGGGTGGTCATCACGGATTGGGTTACATGGCTTCCATGTTTCACCTGTTCACACACGCCATGTTCAAAGCCCTGCTATTTCTTGGCGCTGGCTCTATCATTCATGCCGTTCACAGCAACGAAATGAGCAATATGGGCGGATTGCGGAAATATATGCCTGTTACTCATATCACTTTCCTGATTGCTTGTCTGGCTATTGCCGGTATTCCTCCGTTCTCGGGATTTTTCAGTAAGGATGAAATCCTTTCGGCAACCTTCGAATTCAGTCCGTATCTGGGTGCCACCATGAGTTTGATTGCCGGATTAACAGCATTTTATATGTTCCGTCTGTATTATGGAATTTTTTGGGGAAAAGAAAACAAACAACATCATACGCCACACGAATCACCTTTTGCCATGTTATTGCCATTGGTGTTTTTGGCAGTAGTTACTTTATTTGCCGGATTTATTCCTTTCGGTGAATTTGTTACCAATGATGGAGCTCCTTACGAAATTCATCTGAACCGGACAGTCGCCGTTATAAGTGTAGTAATTGCAGTTATTTCAATTTTACTGGCTACTGTTATGTATCGCAAGGAGAGCGTTGTTCCGGCAAAACTCGGTACGACTTTCGCGGGGTTACATAAAGCGGCGAGTCACCGTTTTTATATCGACGAAGTGTATATGTTTATTACTAAAAAAATAATTTTCAAAAATATAAGCACGCCAATTGCCTGGTTCGACCGCCATGTAATTGATGCTACCATGAATGGTTTTGCCGAAGTTACGCAATGGACATCGGTTCGTATCAGAGGATTCCAATCCGGTCGCGTACAACAATATGCTTATGTTATTTTATTGGGGGCATTGATTATTACAGGGTTAATAATATTTATATAAGCAGTCTCCCCTAACTTCACTGCCTGCTGCAGGCAAGTTCGAAGGAGGAAAATTTTGTATCTCCTTCGGGGGGAATGAGGGAGCTTTTTAAATCATTAAAATATGAATTTCTTATCCATTTTCGTTCTCGTTCCGCTGTTGATGATGATCGCGCTGTTTTTTGCTAAAAACCGTGGTCAGATAAATTTTATTGCAGCCACAGGAGCTACAATATTACTGATACTTTCGGGTATTCTTACGTACCTGTATCTCACCGAGCGCGCTGCCGGAAATATGGCTGAAATGCTTTTCACAGCCGACACAGTTTGGTATGCACCATTCAACATTCACTATTCGGTAGGTGTCGATGGTGTGTCGGTAGCCATGCTTGTACTTACATCTATCATTGTGTTTACAGGTGTTTTTGCTTCGTGGCGTATCGATCCGTTGCCGAAAGAATTTTTCCTCTGGTACTGTCTGCTCTCCATTGGCGTATATGGATTTTTTATTTCCATCGACCTGTTCACCATGTTTATGTACTACGAGATTGCTTTGATTCCCATGTATTTATTAATCGGAATTTGGGGAACAGGAAGAAAAGAATATGCCGCCATGAAGTTGACATTGATGTTGATGGGTGGTTCGGCCTTGTTGCTGGTAGGTATTTTGGGGATTTATTATTTCTCGGGAGCCGAAAGTATGAACATCCTCGACATTGCTCAAAAAACAATTCCGCTTTCGGCACAATATTATTTATTTCCACTCACTTTTATGGGATTTGGTGTGTTAGGCGCGTTATTTCCTTTTCATACGTGGTCGCCTGATGGTCATGCTTCAGCTCCTACAGCTGTGTCGATGCTTCACGCCGGTGTGTTGATGAAATTAGGCGGTTACGGGGCATTCCGCGTAGCCATGTATCTGATGCCCGAAGCTGCACACGAAATGGCCTGGATTTTCTTAATTCTTACCGGTATCAGTGTTATTTATGG
>JAJFVH010000230.1 GCA_021371875.1 Bacteroidales bacterium | reverse complement strand
TAAAAACGGAAAAGAAGAAAATGATGTGTTTTTTCATATCGCTTTTTGTATTTGGTTTAAAAAGATTGCAATGAAGATTTACAGATTACAAAAATAGATAAAATTTAATTGAAAAATGGGGTGAAAAACTTTCTAAAATACATATCGAATGAATACAATGATGAAATTAGACAAATATTCTGGAAGTATCCTGTATTGATTTCAAATACTTAAATTGTGTTATCCGAAAAACATAAAAAGCTTATTAACGTTTAATACATTGTTAATTGAATAATAGTAACTATTCAGCACCCTAATAAATTTGATAATAATCAGCCATTTAGTTGATTGTTATGTATTTAAACTCTTTGCCCCGACGGGGCTTATGCATAACCCCCAGTAAGCGAAGCGCAACTGGGGGATAATGAAACAATCCCCTCCTTTTGATTTTCAGTTCGACTTTGCCGAACTGAAAATCAAAAGGTTATAAAAATAAAGGGTGCTGAGTAGTTACATTTTTATTAATTTATCATCCTATCTGGATCGAATAAATGGCAATGAATTTAGCTACAAATAGGAAATTCCATAGGAATTTATTCTAAAACAAAAAGTCAAGACGGCTTCATAATTAAAAAAATGATTCTATGTCTCATTTATGGTTAGTTTATTTTTAATCTATCAAATCAAGTTTCCTGTTTCTTCGTAATTTTTTAGCGCTTTTCAGCGTGTCTCCGATCGTTTCAAAAAAAAAATAATGATCGCCGCTTATTGCTTTTTCATAACCGTGGCTTTTATTTTGTTGTTCTGCTGCTTGTTTCTATTGCGTTTAGAGTTGTTTTTGCCATCGGCGTGCTTCTTATTAATGTTCTCCCGTTTCCTATCGGGGTTCTCCCGTTTCTTATCAGGATTCTCCCGTTTCCTATTAACGTTCTCCCGTTTCCTATTAACGTTCCCCCATTTCTTAAAGGCGTTCTCTTAAAATTTGTTAGCATTTTTGTCTTTGGCTATATCTTTAGCCATTTTTCAATGGCAGCTATATCGGGCTTCTTGTTATGGTACGATATGAAACTGGCTTCGTTATCGAATCAACCCATCACCTGTCCACGCTTCAGCTTTGTCGGTTTTATCGATACGCAGGTAAGGTAACTGCTCCGGGGATAGCCCGAAGGTGTGTCGGAAAAATCCATGCTGAACAGAGTTGTTGTGTATTTAGTGTTTGCAAGAAAACGCCAATCTCTGGTTGCACTCACATCAAAAACTACTTATCCCGATTCATCGGGATTCCGTGTTTTTGCTGTTTCGCGCGCCTTGACCTTGACGTTTTCTTATCAAACACTGAGTTTTTTCGAACACTGTATAGTGTCAGAAATTTTTCCTGTTGTTTTTATTTTCTCAAGGGTTTTAATGCGGTACCCCATGCTATTACCTGGTCTATTACTGTATTTAAACTTGCTTCATGATTTGGCGAGGGTTTGAATACGCTAAAATTTTCAAAATCGGTAAATAACGAAAGGGCAACTTGTGCACGAACATCAGCTACCTGAAGTTCCCCCATAATGAGGCGTAAATGTTCTACTGCACGCACACCGCCTACCGAACCGTAACTAACAAAACCGGCTGCTTTGTTGTTCCATTCGGCGTAAAGATAATCAATTGCATTTTTGAGAGCTCCTGAAGGTGCATGATTATATTCGGGAGTTACAAAGATAAAGGCATCGAATGACTTAATTTTTTCGGACCACACTTTTGTGTGCGGGTTCATGTATTGTTGCATTGATGGGGGCACAGGTTCGTCCAGTAAGGGTAAATCATAGTCTTTAATGTCAACAAGTTCAAATTCGGCATCGCTTCGTTTTTGAGCGATTTGATTAACCCAATTGGCAACAGCTTCTCCGTTCCTTCCGGGTCTCGTACTTCCAATAATAATAGCAATTTTAATCATAACGTTTTCTTTTAATTGTTTATAGTTTATTTTTACTTTTGATTATCAATCAATTATTTTATTTCCACGGGCGCAGTAACAGATTAACCCCCTAAATCCCCCGAAGGGGGACTTTTGGGAAGCAGGTTACATTATTTTGTTACTTTAATCGTGCCCTTGTGTGTCCAAACTTTTAGACATGGGAGTTTCATTATTTTTTAATTTAGTATAATACTATTTGTTAGTTTATTAACTTAAATGATTATTCGCAATGTGTCCTAAATTTATATTTAGGTGCACTGCACCTTTGTGCTTTTTCTGCTTGTATTTTCTACCAATATATAGGGACTCTGTCCCTTTTGTTGGCAGATGCGGCGCACCGTTATATTAGTAGAAATAATATCCCGAATAAAAATAAAGGTGCAGTGCACCGAAATATATTATTTGAAACTTTAGGAGCTTTTGCGGATAATCATTTTAACTTATATCAAATAATCAATAAGCTGCTGTAAAACGCTGTCGGATGTGCTTTGGATTTTCGGCTTCATCTGCAATAACCACAGCAAGATCTTCTACGGAAAGAACGCTTCTGTGGTCTTTGTCAAACACAGGATTATCCAAGCCGGTTCTGTATGTGCCTTTTCTTTCGCCCGATGTTCCCTGATGCATTTCGATTGCCGGACTAAAGAATGTCCAGTCCAATTCTTTTTCGTCTCTTAAAATATTCAGGTAATCACGTGCTGCCGAAGCCCCCGGTTTTATATTTTCCGGGAACTGCGGTGTATCAATCATTTGAACTCCTTCGGCAACATATAAGCTTCCTGCTCCGCCGATAACAATGAGGCGTTTCACACCCGATTTCTTTACGCCAGCCTGTATGGCTTTCGAACCTTCCAAAAACTCATTATAGAGGTTTGGGTTGGTCCAACCTGCGTTGTAAGCGCTTACAACAACATCATGACCTTTGACTGCTTCGGTCACTTCATTTTCATTTAAAACATTGGCTTTGATAATCCTTACCTGTTTCGCCTGTTTTACTTTTTCAGGATGGCGAACTATGGCGGTTACCTGATGATCGCGTTGTACCAATTCATTCAGAATTGCTGTACCAACGAATCCTGATGCTCCTATCAATGCTACTTTCATTTTCTTTACATTTTTAGTTTATCACAATATTATTAATTCATTTTCAATGATAAAATGACAGTATTACAATTGTTTTCGTTTGAACAATCTTTTGAGTTTTGATAATTAGAGTTTCACATAATTATCTGTTCACGGCTTTCATAGCTTGGGCGGAGTAACGTAGCCCGGAAGCAGCATCAGGAGGTATGGCATTATTAAGTTGCATTATTTCATCTCCTGTTAAGATTATCTCTACGGCTTTTATATTTTCTTCAAGATATTTTCTTTGTTTTGTACCCGGTATAGGTATAATATCTTCACCTTGGGCAAGTACCCATGCAAGAGCGATTTGAGCCTGAGTACATCCTTTGGCAGTTGATAAGTCATCCAATATGGTGAGGATATTCAGGTTTTTTTTGAAGTTTTCTCCTTGAAAACGTGTTTGATTTTTACGAAAGTCGTCTTCATTTACATCTTCTTCTTTCCTGAATTTACCGGTAAGAAAACCTCGTCCGAGTGGACTGTAGGGAACAAAACCAATTCCAAGTTCCCGACAAACTGCAAGAATTTCTGTTTCCACATCGCGTGTCCATAAAGAATACTCTGTTTGAAGCGCTGTTATTGGATGAATTTTATTTGCACGTCGTATCGTATCAGGATTTGCTTCGGAAAGTCCGAGAAAGCGTACTTTGCCTTCTTTTACAAGTTTTGCCATTGCTTCGATGGTTTCTTCAATTGGAGTATTCGGGTCAACTCTATGCTGGTAGTAAAGGTCTATGACTTCCACATTGAGCCTTTTAAGGCTCGCTTCGCAGGCAGAGCGGACATATTCGGGTTTGCCGTTTATACCTAAAAACTCTCCGTTAGCGCCTCTCATATTTCCAAATTTTGTGGCAAGAAATACTTTATCCCTTTTTCCTTTCAGCGCTTTGCCGACAAGTTCCTCATTTTTGCCTACACCGTACATATCAGCAGTATCGAAAAAATTGACGCCAAGCTCAATTGCCTGATGTATAGTAGCAATTGATTCAATATCATTGCCTTTCCCATAAAATTCCGACATACCCATACAGCCCAGTCCTATTGCGGATACTGAGGGTCCATTTTTACCTAATTTTCTATTTTCCATTATTATAATAGTTTGTTATTTTATTTTCAAAACGGAAATAAAACATATTTCAATTGTATTTATTTGCAATCTTCTCCGGGAATGCAGGTTTGTCCTTCTAAAACTTCCAATTTTTCTTCGGGATTTTCTTTCCTCCAATCGGAAAACGACTTTTCTAATGTTTCTAAAAACACCCGACTGTCTTGTGCGCCTGATACCGCAAATTTGTTGTTGAACAGAAAAAACGGAACGCCGCGAATATTCATTTGTTGCGCTTCATAAATGTCGTTACGAACTTCGTCGGCATATTTATTATTATCCAGAGCATCTTTCAGTTGCTCCGTATCCAGTCCGATTTCTGAACCCAATTGAACAAGCATTTCATAGTCATCTATGTTTTTACCATCGGTGAAGTAGGAGTGGAAAAGTTTTTCTTCAGCCTCGCCCTGTTTGCCGTATTGTTTTGCAAAATGTGAAAAACGGTGGGCATTGAACGAATTGGCAACTACGGATTTGTCAAAGTTATAAACCAAGCCAACTTGTTTCGCCATTTGAGATACGCGATCGTTCAACTGTTTTGCCTCTTCCACAGGAATGCCTTTGTGTTCGGAGAGATAACTATGAATGTTTTTGCCGGGTTGCGTTTTTAATTCAGGCGAAAGTTGAAAACTTTTCCATACGATTTCAATATTTTCTTTGTTTTGAAACTGTTCTAATGCAGCTTCAAATTTTCTTTTGCCAATGTAGCAAAATGGGCACATTACGTCGCTCCATATTTCTACCGGCATTTTATGTTTCATTGCGGTCATTTTCATACGTAAATAATCTGTTAATAACGAGCAAACCGCCCGTTTTTTGTTTTAAAAATCTGTATTTTATTACTTTTTACACAAAAGAAAAGAGAGCACTTGTCAGAAGGCAAATGCGACAATTGGTTTTTGTTGGAATG
>JAJFVH010000221.1 GCA_021371875.1 Bacteroidales bacterium | reverse complement strand
TATTCCAGCGGCATAACCAGCATTAAAATAATATACACAAGTATTCCGGGAAACCCTGCTGATAAAACAGACAGCAAGACATAAGCCACTCTAACAAGGGTAACATCCAAATTGAGATAGTCTGCTATTCCGGCACAAACGCCACCAATCATTTGATTATGCGAACGACGAAGTTTTTTCTCCATGAGGTTTTTAATTTAAAATGATTTTGCAAAGAAACAAAAAAAGACTGATTTTACACAATAAGTTTTCCGGTTTTTAAAATTCTGCTTACAATTAAAAACAGAACACCCAAATCCACAATTTAGATTCAATCAACTACTCACCTACTTATCCGATAACTTTGAGTCATCGGATTAATAAAATTCAAAACAAAAAACGATCCGAAAATAATTTCGAACCGTTTTTAATTTATCTCTGAATATTTTTACTTTTCACCTTTGCTTGCTGTTCCGGGCTTGGCAATGCTATCACGCATCGAAGTATCGGCTTCGATATTCTTCATTCTGTAATAATCCATAATACCCAAATTTCCACTACGGAATGCTTCAGCCATGGCTTTAGGAACTTCAGCCTCAGCTTCAATTACTTTGGCACGCATTTCCTGCGATTTTGCTTTCATTTCCTGTTCCAACGAAACCGCCATGGCACGGCGTTCTTCGGCTTTGGCCTGAGCTATGTTTTTATCCGCTTCTGCCTGATCCATTTGCAACTGAGCTCCAATATTTTTACCTATGTCAATATCTGCAATATCAATGGAAAGAATTTCGAAAGCAGTTCCTGCATCCAATCCTTTTTTTAACACCAACTTAGAAATAGAATCTGGATTTTCGAGTACGCTTTTGTGCGATTCCGACGAGCCGATTGAGGACACAATCCCTTCGCCCACACGGGCTAAAATAGTTTCCTCACCGGCGCCACCCACCAATTGTTTGATATTGGCACGAACCGTTACACGTGCTTTGGCAATCAATTGAATGCCATCTTTCGCAACTGCAGCAACCGGCGGCGTATCAATCACTTTCGGGTTTACCGACATTTGCACCGCCTGAAACACATCGCGTCCGGCCAGATCGATAGCTGTTGCCATTTTAAAAGTCAGATCAATATTAGCTTTCGAAGCAGAAACCAAGGCGTGAACTACCCGTTCGATATGGCCGCCTGCCAGGTAGTGCGCTTCAAGACCATCACGCTTCACTTCCTGAATATCCGCCTTGTGAGCTTCAATCATACAAGCCACAATGGTATGTGGCGGCACCTTACGGATACGCATCAAGAACAACTGTATCAGCGAGATATTCACGCCCGACACTTTGGCGGATATCCAAAGCAAAAAGGGTACGTAGTAAAAGAAAAGCAGTAAAAGTACACCGAGTACCGCTAATCCAACAATTTCAATTCCAATCATAATATTATTTTTTTTTTGAGATTAATATTCAATTCAAGAACAAAGATTAAAAACTATGTAACCGGTAACAAGAATAAATTGTCGGAGTCGGAACTCCAACATCCCGAAAAAGATTAAAAACTATGTAACCGGTAACAAGAATAAATTGTCGGAGTCGGAACTCCAACATCCCGAAAAAGAATAAAAAACTATGTAACCGGTAACAATAATAAATCGTCGGAGTCGGAACTCCGACATCCCGAAAAAGATTAAAAAACTATGTAACCGATAACAAGAATAAATTGTCGGAGTCGGAACTCCAACATCCCGAGACGCTTACTTCTTCTATCTACTACCTATCCTACTCTCTCCACTAATATATTCGTATTCATTACTTCCATAACCTTCACTTCAACACCTTCGTCGATAAAATCATCATTGGTCTTGGCTTCCACAATGTGACCATTGACTTTTACTTTTCCCATAGGAGCAAGCCGGGAGCTTGTAATGCCGACATCGCCAACTTTCACGTCAACATCTTTCAACGGGTCGTTCTTCCCATCTATCTCCGTTTTTAACGACATTTTTTCCAATGCTTTCGATCGTAAAAATATCCATACGGCTATTCCCAGTAAAACCACGCCACCGAGCAAAGTCAAATGACCGGCAGTACTGCCAATTTGTGAATACGCATAATACACGGCACCACCAACGAACAATGTTCCTGCAATTCCGGCTAAGGAAATACCCGGTATCAGAAACAACTCCAAAAGAAAGAATATGATACCGATTAATAATAGTACAACGACAATGGTGATTTCCATAACAATAAAAATTTCGGATAAAAATACGATTTATTTTTTATATAACCATAAATCCGTAGCTAAATATTAAGCATTTGACAGTTATCGGATGACTTGCAGATATCAGGAGTAACAGGCCTCAATTAAAATATCGGAAAATAAAATTTTAACTATATCGGGGAAGTATCTCCCTGCTGAATCCTATTTATTGTCAATGAATTTAATTTCGAGATTACAAGCTTCCAACAGTTTTTGTTGAGCAAGTTTTTCCAGATCGATTGACTCTTGTTCCGAACTCAAAATTTTTTTCATCAGCATATTTTTTTCTTCTGTTTTTTGTACTATGTAATAATGTTCCCTCATTTGTTCCAGCTTATTTTTCAGATTCTGGAGCTCTTCCTTCATTTTAAACCACTCTTTAAACTTGCTTAAAGCCTGCTTACTTTGAACCTGTTCGAAGCGGGTATAAATTGTGGAGTCGTTTATCACGACCGAAAACTTGGCTTCATTCGCGGTTTCTTCCCGTTGATGGTTTTCAACCGGATATATATTCACATTTTCAGCTTTTCTGTTCACTTTCAGTTGAGCTACCCGACGCAAAAGGTCTTTATCCCCGGTGCGGAATAAAATTTTCGTTTCATTCGGAATAAACTTATAAATCATGACTTTACCTGCCGGTTGATTTCTGTCGGTAGCAAACCAACCGATACGCTGTTGCTCATCCATCACCATCATATAATCGTTTGCCGGAGAATTAAAAGGCATCCCAATGTTTTCAGGTACAAGAAAGTCTTGAGTAGTTGATGCATACTTTGTTATAAATATATCATATCCACCTATCGAATTTTCGCCATCGGAAGCAAAATATAAAGTTACGCCATCTAACAAAAGGAAAGGATAATTCTCGTTTGCAGCGGTATTAACAGCATTGGAAACAGATACAGGCGCCGACCAGGTATCCAACAACTTAAATGATGAAAAAATATCCATATTGCCGCGTAGTGAATCCGAGAAGCAAAGCCGGTCTCCTCGCTGTGTGGTATAGATCACTTTATCCTGACTTTGACGGGTGCTTAGTTTAACAGGTTTCTGCGCAAGTGTGCCCAACTCGCTGCTGAATTTATAATAACGGAGAAATTCATTTTTATTGACAACAACGCTGTCAAGAATGGCTATATCTTCCACCCTGTTCAATAACTTAGCGGCTGTCTCGGCCTTTTTAAGTTTAGCTTCTGTTTCAGCATATTTTTTATCCCCGGGAGCCAGCGTAGACATGTAAATCTGGTAGGCGGCAATTGATTCTTCAAACCTGTAAGTTACAAAATAAAGTTCGCCCAAATACAAATCCTTAAGTGGATATTTATTTCCTGCTAATTCAAAATGCTTAATAGCCGGTTCATAATCCTTTAACTCGTAACTGCAACGAGCATAACGGTAATTATTCAACGCATCATTGGGTCGTTTTTTCAACAAAGATTCATAAACATTTTTAGCTTTTAGATATTGTTTGTTATTAAACAATGCTTCAGCTTCCGATGCCGATTGTGCCATCAAAACAGGACTAAAAAATAATAAAATATATAAAATTCTTCGTTTCATTGCATTTAAAAATTCGATGGTTTCTTGTTTAATTATCCGAAACCCTCATTTACTTACCATTAATAAATCTCTTAACAATATTTTTTACATTTTGTGTTACCAACTCCAATAACCATTCCAAACGATTATCCGTCCATCGTTGCGGATGCGTGGTAATCATTATACATTCCGGCAAGCTACCATTTTTCGCTGCCTTAATTATATCATTAGTACTATGATAGCTTTGCTTAAAGCCAGATTTCACTTTATCCCGTACGCTGTATTTTTCTCCATCCCAACACCGACCGGTATCGGTCAGATAAAACACTTTATTAAAATCAATATCGAAATAAGGCTCTCCAATAATGCCAAAATCACGGTAATTATAAATTTCCCACAGATCGCGGTTATCGTAACGCGAAGTGGGACTTCCGTGCATACAGGCTGTTCGGACAGGATAATATAAACGAAAATAAGCCAACTGACGACTGAAATGTTCTATCGCCTGTTCTTTATTCCCTCTAAAAATGGACAAATCTTCATAATGATAGCCTATCTCATGCTTCATTCTTGCAATAGAGCGGATAATGGTTGGCTGATTACTTTGAGGAACAATGCGAAAATAGTAAGTTGCACGAATGTCTTTTACTGCTTCAACGCGAGCTGTAATCAATGAATTTCCGGACTTCATATCCACATCGTGACGCAGAATAACATATCGGTCAGAAACCTTACCGACACACCAATCTTCAAAAGTAATGAATGCGTATCCTGATTTTTGGAGCGCATTCAATAATTTTGTATATGCCGCTATTGTAAAATCTTTTGCCATAAAATATAATTTTTTAATGCAGAGTGACTTTGCAATGCCTACAATTTTTCCAACAATCCGACAATTCTTTCGGCGGTATGCCCATCCCAAAATTTTGGAACGCGTCCCTGCTTGCCTTGTCCGTCCAAAATAAGCCGGACTTCCGAAACCATATCTTCTGTTTTAATTAATTTATTGCTCCCCTCCCACACCGTAACCGGGCGTTCCGTAGTTGGTCGGACCGTCAGACAAGGTATATTTAAATAAGTGGTCTCTTCCTGAATACCCCCCGAATCAGTAAGTGCAAACATGGAGCGACTCACCAAATGGATAAATTGCATATAACCTAAAGGTTCAATGAAATACAATTGAGGAAAACTGTCGATCATACCCTGTAAACCGAATTGTTGAATATTTTTGTAGGTACGGGGATGCACAGGAAAAATAAGCGGAACCTGTTTCGAGATTTCACCCCATATTTCCACAAGGCTTGTCAGACTGTCTTTATCATCCACATTTCCGGGTCGGTGAAAAGTCATTACACCATAGGATCTATCCGTAAAACTCTTACCAAACTCAATTTGAGCCTTGCGGTTTAGTAAATCAAATTTTAAAGGTGTCTGCTGTGCCTTAGGTAACTGAGCCACCAAAGAATCTATCATCAGATTTCCCAACATATATATTTTTTCAGCAGGGATATTTTCTTTCAACAGATTTTCATCAGCATCCACACTGGTGGTAATAAACACATCGCTAATGGCATCGGTTACCAAACGGTTTATTTCCTCAGGCATAGTGCGGTCGTTGCTACGCAAACCTGCCTCGTAGTGAATGGTTTTTATACCCATTTTCGAAGCCACTAATGTACATGCTGCCGTACTGTTTACGTCACCCACCACCAACACAGCATCCGGCTGCTCGTCGATGCATACTTTTTCAAAGCCTTCCATTATACGGGCTGTCTGCACAGCATGACTTGCCGAACCCACTTCCAGGTTTATATCCGGCGCCGGTATATTCAGCTCCTCAAAAAATCGTCCCGACATTTTCACATCGTAATGCTGTCCGGTATGTACCAAAACAGGGTGAATCGTAG
>JAJFVH010000220.1 GCA_021371875.1 Bacteroidales bacterium | reverse complement strand
GCGTTGCACTCACATCAAAAACTACTCATCCCGATTCATCGGGACTCCGTGTTTTTGCTGTTTCGTGCGCCTTGACCTTGACGTTTTCTTATCAAACACTGAGTTTTCTTTCAAGCACTAAATATGGTAACAACGAATATTCTTTTTGCCCTGATATTGACTTCGTTTGCCGGTTTAAGCACTGGTATTGGTAGTGCGATTGCATTTTTCGCAAAAAAAACCAACACAAAATTTCTGTCCACTGCACTGGGATTTTCGGCCGGCGTGATGATTTACGTCTCGTTTGTCGAAATTTTTCCTCAGGCTCGCGATTTACTCATAAAAAGTGGAACAGCTACACCTGTATTGACCACCGTAATTGCCTTTTTCGTTGGCATTGCAATTATTTACATGATTGACATGTTGATCCCAAATGCCGAAAATCCTCACGAAATGCACATGGTGGAAGATATGGGTGGACAAAGGGAAAAACAGCTGAAACGTATGGGTCTGATGATGGCTTTAGCTATTGGTATTCATAACTTTCCCGAAGGGATGGCTACATTTACCTCGGCTCTTGTTTCGCCTGACATTGCTATTCCGATTGCCATTGCCATTGCCATTCATAATATTCCCGAAGGAATTGCCGTTTCGGTACCGATTTATTACGCAACCGGAAATCGTAAAAAAGCATTTTGGCTCTCACTTGCTTCGGGCATGGCCGAACCAATCGGCGGTTTAATTGGTTATTTTATACTGATGCCTTTTATGTCCGATTTTACATTAGGACTGTTAATGGCTTCGGTAGCCGGTATTATGGTGTTTATTTCAGTAGACGAATTGCTTCCCGGCGCCGAAAAATATGGCGAACATCACTTTTCGATTGCAGGGTTTGTGGCCGGTATGGCAGTTATGGCCATCAGTTTGTTGATGCTATGATCCTTCTGAATTTCGCCCGAAAGGGAAAATTTTAGCACCTGAAATCACAAATCTCCAGCTTTTAGAATCCTTATTAATATTGAACACAAAATACGAAACAAATTTATGACACCCAAACAGCAGGGAATTACCCGATTTACAGATATTAATCTTCGTGAAATAGTTCCGTTTATTCACTGGACTTTTTTCTTTATGGCCTGGCGACTGAATGGTAAATACGACGGCATCGAAACTGCTTGCGATTGCGCCTCATGCCGTGTGGGTTGGTTGCAAAAATTTCCTTTGGCCGAAAGAGAAAAAGCCGAAGAAGCCTTGAAACTTTATAAAGATGCACAGGAAATGCTTCGTCGTTTTTTGGAGGATAAAATTATCACTATCAATGCCATGGTAGGCATTTATCCTGCCTGTTCCGACGGGGATGACATCATTGTTGAGTTCGAGAACCGGGAGATAACTATTCCCACATTGCGTCAGCAAATTCCATCTTCGGATGGTTTTTGTTATTCCCTCGCCGATTTTCTGAAACCCCAAAACGATTATGTAGGCGTTTTTGCCAACACGGTGCTGGGAGTCGAATCTTTTGCCGGAACGTTTGAG
Source organism: Bacteroidales bacterium (assembly GCA_021371875.1). Taxonomy (GTDB): domain Bacteria; phylum Bacteroidota; class Bacteroidia; order Bacteroidales; family Paludibacteraceae; genus Paludibacter. Next base: position 3,901 of record JAJFVH010000220.1, on the reverse strand, counting down.
AAAGACGATGATATGTATCATTCCATTTTGATTAAAACATTGTCCGACCGACTTGCCGAAGCCACTGCCGAATGGCTGCACTACAAAGTTCGGAAAGAAATCTGGGGTTATGTCCCTGATGAACCGTTCGATGTAAATGAAATGTTCAAAACGCATTACACCGGCATTCGTCCGGCGGTAGGTTATCCCTCTTTGCCCGATCAATCAATCATTTTCACGCTCGATTCGTTGATAAAGTTCAACGAATTAGGTATTATGCTGACCGAAAACGGAGCCATGTTTCCCAATGCATCGGTCAGCGGCTTGATTTTCGATCACCCGAAATCAAAGTACTTTAATATTGGCAAGATTGATGAAAATCAGTTTCAGGACTATGCACGCCGTTGTGGAAAATCGCCGAATGTTTTACGGAAATGGCTGACATCAAATTTATAAAAATCTGATACGGTAAAATACGTGTCTCAGATTGACAGAGCCGGAACCTGCTACAAATTCTATCATCCCGAATTTTCAAGCTTTTTTTCTTATCTTTCCGCTATAAATCTTAGCAGACAAATAATTAGTTTGTAAAGATTTTATTTTGACCTGCTTATAAATTCTAAAATTTTATGTAAGTTTGTAGCCTCATTATTAATCAGAAAGAATGCGTATCGATATTATTTCCGCCGTACCTGAATTACTCGACAGCCCGTTGAATTATTCCATTATAAAACGTGCTTGCGACAAAGCTTTAGTTGAGATTCACGTGCATAATTTACGCGAATATACTACCAATAAGCATCGCAGGGTGGACGATTATGCTTTTGGTTTCAGCGCCGGCATGGTTTTGCAAATCGAACCGGTCGACCGGATTATTTCTTTGTTGAAAAGTGAGCGCAACTACGACGAAGTGATTTATACTTCGCCCGATGGAGAAAAGTTCGATCAGAAAATGGCCAACCGGCTGTCGATGTCCAACAATCTGATGATTCTTTGCGGACATTATAAAGGCATCGATCACCGCATTCGCGAACATTTGATTACAAAAGAAATAACCGTGGGCGATTACGTGTTGACAGGCGGCGAACTTCCCGCTGCCATGATGACGGATGCCATCGTTCGCCTGATTCCCGGAGCTATCGGAGATGAACAATCGGCACTTTCCGATTCGTTTCAGGATAATTTGCTGGCGCCGCCCGTTTATACCCGTCCGACAGAATACAAAGGTTGGAAAGTCCCCGATATTTTGCTTTCCGGTCATCAGGCAAATGTGGATGAATGGAATCATCAACAATCGGTGGAGCGGACGAAGCGGTTGAGGCCGGATTTGTTGGATTAATACTTTGAAATACAGATGACTTTGATTTTATAAAGTTGATTATCAGGTGATGTTTTGGCTTGTTGAGTTTTTTAAGAATGAATAGAATTATTTCAATCATTTCATAAATTAAAATTCAATACAATTTTTTAACCAGTATATTAATTTTAAACTGAGTTTCCATGTCTATTTCAATCTTTATTATTTATTTAGCTTCAATTAATCTGATAAGTGGAGTTATATTTGTGTTGGATAAAAGAGCTGCGATAAGAAGACATCGCAGAGTTCCAGAAGCAGTGTTACATATTTTGGAAATGCTGGGAGGTGTATTTGCCATTTGTTTTTTAATGTGTGTTCTCCGCCATAAAAACCGCAAGTTCAGTTATTCTGGGTGGACTTGGTTGATATTGATTTGGTGGATAATAATACTCTATGTTTTCAAAATATTTTGATATAATAACTTGATTAACATGCTTTTTAATAGAAGAGGATGACAAATAAATTAATGTCCGGAAATCAAAACATGGAAAGATAAATCCCTGAAATAGACCTGTGGGTTCGCCAAAGCCGACGGATTTATTTTGAAAAGGGAATTAAACAAAACCTGTTCAAATAAAAAATTTATATATTTGTTAAATAAAAAACACTTCGTATTTTGATATTGGTTGATATTATCTGTTTGTATATTTTAAATAAAACACTTATCTTTGGCGTTAGTAATCTAAATGAATAGTATGATTATTTCCTTTGGTTCAAAAGATACTCAGAAAATTTGGGAAGGAGAAAGAGTTAAGCGTTATACGGACGAAATTCAAGAAATTGGACGCCGAAAACTCAGAATGCTGAATAACTCGCAATCAATTCTTGATCTGAAAATTCCTCCATCAAATCGGTTAGAAAAACTTTCCGGAAAAATGTCAGGCTTTTACAGTATCCGAATTAATGATCAATGGAGAATCATTTTTAAATGGGAAAATAATCATGCGTTGGAAGTTGAAATTATTGATTATCATTAAAAATTCAAGTAAAATGGACAAATTACCTAACATTCACCCCGGCGAAATTTTAAACGAAGAATTTTTAATTCCAATGGGAATTTCGGCTTACAAATTGTCGAAAGATTTGGAGATTCCGCAGACGCGTATCTCTCAAATTATCAAAGGAAAACGAAGAATAACGGCTGATACGGCATTAAGACTAAGTTCATATTTCGGAAATTCTGCAAAATTTTGGCTTGGGCTGCAAGATGATTTTGATATTGAAGAAGAAAAATCAACTCAAACTGTTGTTTTTGATAGAATTAGAAACAAAAATTCAATACAATCAGCAGTTTAACAAGAACATATATTACATTATACACTTATTCTCTCATGACAAAAATTAAAGCAGGCGTAATTGGAGGCGCAGGATATACCGCAGGCGAATTACTTCGTATCTTAATTTACCACCCGAATGTGGAAATCGCATTTGTAAACAGCAGCAGCAATGCCGGAAATCCGATAACCGACGTTCATAGCGGGTTGGTTGGCGAAACGGATTTGGTATTTACCTCCGAATTACCTTTTGATAAAGTGGATGTGCTTTTCCTTTGCTCGGCACACGGCGACAGCAAAAAGTTTATGTACCAAAACAAACTTCCGGCCGAATTGAAAGTTATCGACCTCTCGGCCGATTACCGCGAGAAACGTGCCGACCACGATTTTGTGTACGGATTGCCGGAACTAAATCGCGAAGCTATCCGTAAAGCACAACATATTGCTAATCCGGGCTGTTTTGCCACAGCTATTCAACTGGCATTGTTGCCATTGGCAGCTGCCGGTTTGTTGAACGACGAAGTGCATGTAAATGCCATTACCGGTTCGACCGGAGCAGGAGCAAAACCCTCATCTACTTCCCATTTCAGTTGGAGAAATAATAATATTTCAATATATAAGCCCTTCACTCACCAGCATTTACTGGAAATCAGGCAATCGTTGCGTCAACTACAGTCCCGATTCGATGAAGCCGTGAATTTTATTCCTGTACGCGGTAATTTTGCCCGTGGAATTTATGCAACCAGCTATATTAATTCTCCGTTAGGCATTGATGACGCCAAACAATTATACAAAGATTTTTATAAAGACGCTGCCTTTACTTTTGTTACCGATAAAAATCCCGATATGAAGCAAGTGGTGAACACCAATAAAGCGATTGTTTATCTTGAAAAACATGGCGATAAGTTGTTAATTGTTTCAGTAATCGATAACTTGCTGAAAGGAGCTTCGGGGCAAGCGGTTCAAAACATGAACCTGATGTTCGGACTCGACGAAAAAACCGGACTGGGACTGAAAGCCATAGGTTTTTAAAAATTGCTTGATTTTTAATTAAAAAAGGAGACGTTGCTTTTAAATAATGTAAAAAAACTGCCTCTCGCAACAGTAAAACGACCCGCAATATTAAAATAATGTTATAAAACATATTTTTAATCATTGTTGTCCGATAAAAATCGGGATTTAGTTTAATGTCATTGCAAAACCTTGATACAAGGGGTATTTTGGGCTTGTCCTTTCATTTCAAAATAGCAAGCCCTGTTGGTCGAACAAGTTTTGCAGTTCTAATTTTTCC
>JAJFVH010000180.1 GCA_021371875.1 Bacteroidales bacterium | reverse complement strand
AATAAGGCTGGTTTTCTTACTATTTTTGCCCGAACAATAACTTTTCCTTCCATAATGTGTTATTATATTATTACCTTTGTTATACTGTTTATGTATATTTTAATTATACGATTGCAAATATAGGGTATTGTGACTATATATGCAATATGAATTTTAATAAAATAGTGCTTTTACATACTATTTATAATCATTCTAACTATATTTTAATGGAAACTAATGTGAATCAGAGGATTCTTAAAATTAAAAAAAATGAGAAATTGACTAACGAAACGTTGTCTCAAAGGGCTAATGTGTCTGTAGAAACGATTAAGTCAATGTTTTCAAAAAAAACAAACCCAAATATCGACACCATTCAAAAAATTTATAGTGCATTTCCACACTATTCGCTCGAATGGATCATATGTGGTATTGGTGAAATGTACAAATCTGACGACGGTGCAAGGTTTATCGAAATTGTAGCTGGGAAAAATCTTTCTATAGAGGAACTTCGCAGGGAATATTTGCGACTTATTAAGGTAGAAAAATATCTGAATGATATTGAAAATACAACGCCAATGGTGGCCGAACCGCCGCCTGAATACAACAATCCTTACTTAGTTATCGAAACGCTGAAAGAACTGAATAAACAATACAAACTTGACATTGAATGGTACAAAAAAGAACTTGATAAAAAACAGGAAATGATTGATATTATGTTGTCCGGAAACGTAATTATTCAAAAATAAATGCTTAACTCCACTGTAAATTTTCTTACAACTTATTAAAAACCACATATTATGTTTGGTAAAAACTTAGAAATTCTTATTCACAATCGCAAGGCCAACAAAACTGCTTTTTGTAAGTATCTCGAAATTTCGAGGACCACACTTCAGGATTATTTGAACGAAACTACTTACATGACCTCTGATAAAATTGTAAAAACTGCGGTCTACTTTGGTGTGACTGTGGCTTCTCTTTTTGGTGAGGAGGACGATAATTATGCGCTTATCAAAGAGATGATTGTTAACCAGCAAAAACAAATTAATGAAATAACAGAGCAATTTAAAGATATTATTGAACAACAGACAAACAAAAATGAACAATAAAACGAACAATATTTGAACATGTATTTTCTTAATTATTGCTGTATTGTTCGCTTTATTGAACACTTATTATACCGACTGTTCTAAATTCCTTACAATTAACTGTATATATTTCTACATAACTGCTTTGGGAGCAGGGGGTCGTGGGTTCGAATCCCGCTACCCCGACGTAGCCGAAAGGCTTTTATATAGAAGTGATTTACAGTTGATTATAATTTATTTTATCCAACTATAAATCACTTTTTTTATGCTTAAAAATAATCAACGAACAATAGATTTTCAAAACACACGCGCAAAGAGTGACTTTTTGCGACAAAATGCGACAAATCTTTTGTCCAATTTTCAAAATACCGAACTTATGAGTTCAAAAATCGCTGTTGTTCTCGAAAAACGTAGAAAAAAAGCGAATGGGAAATTCCCTGTAAAAATCCGCTTTAATTTCAAATGCCAGGCGCATTATATCAATACGGGTATAGAAGTGCCGGAAGCTAATTTTACGCTCGGCAAAGTGGTGGGTATGCCTAAGGCTTCGCTAATGAATAGTATTATTGCTCAAAAGCTTGATTACACCCAGTCGGTGCTCGACGATCTGCAATTGCGTGGACTTATTAAAACAAAATTCAAAACCGGTGGAGATATTAAACGCTTTATCGAATCGGGCGAAAATGTGTACGACGAAAAGCAGGATCCTAACAAAGCTGTTTTGTTTTTTAAATCTTATGTTCAAAATCATGCTAAGAAGTATTCGAATCGCTCTTCAGCCAATCAGTACATTCATATGCTGAATAAGGTGGCTGAGTTTGCGGACCTCGACCTTTTGTTTCTTCAGGATATCAACGTCGCGTTCCTGAAAGATTTTGAAATATTCTGCCAAAAATCAGGTATGACTACCAATGGCATAGGTAACTACATGCGCTCTATCCGTACTGTTTACAATGATGCTATCGACCGCGACCTGATAGGTATTGACAAATATCCGTTTCGGCGTTTCAAAATTAAAAAAGCAAAAACTATTCACCGCAACGTCAATGTCAAAGATTTAAGATTTATGCTTAACTTCGATTATGATGATTTAAAGGAAAGGCTAAAAGCTAACGCAAAGAAATATACTTCCAAGTTCCCCGACGTAAAAAAATATGTCGATCTGTGGTTCCTGTCGTTTTATTTTTGTGGCATGAATATCAAAGATATTTTATTCCTGAAACATAATGATATTCGCAACAACGAACTTTCTATTATCCGCTTTAAGTCCGGAGAACAAATTATTATTCGCGTGGAACCGGAAGCATGGAATATAATAAAAATGTATCCGGGTAAAAAATATCTGCTGTCTTTCCTCGATGAATATTCTACCGACGACTACAAAAATGTGGAGAGTCGCATGAACGAAAATCTGAAATTTGTATTGCCGTACATTACCGGTTATTGGGCGCGTCATACTTGGGCCACTATTGCCAGCAAACTGGATGTGCCCGATCCTATTGTGGATATTGCTCAGGGACGTACCGTAAAAGGAATGGCAGGTATCTATATTGCGCGAAATATGGGAAAAATTACTGAAGCTAACCGAAAAGTAATCGATTATCTATTTAGTAAATAAACTGTCCGCCTGTGTGGCTCTGTGCCATTGGCTTTATCTTAGCCGGGATCGGCATTTCTTCGTAACACACATATATCCCTATCATGGTGGCCATAATGCGGTCATCATGATTTTTGGCTTTGGCCCCCGTGGTGCCGTCCGGCTTTTCTTCGTAGGTACGCGCTTCGTCTAACGTTTCTTCATCTCTTTCTACATAGCCCTTCTCACGGATAATACCTTTGAAAAATGCAATGATCATTGGCTTGGTCCTTTTGTTGGTGTTGAATCCGTATTTTATAGGTGCGCCTTCGCGTATCTTGTCTGCTGTTGTTCTGCTGTATAAATTAGTGTAATAATCTTTTAGTATGTCAAATATAAACTCGCTGTCATCTTCTTTGTTGTCGCTGTCGTAGGTATTGCTTTCTATAACCAGTAGGGCATTGTTATACCACTTAGCTATCTGGGCGGCTATCCATATGGTTATATCTTTGTCTATGTGTCCGTAAAACAAAGCTACTACTTCTGGGTTCTCTCCGTGCATCATCCAATAGCGGTCTATTACTTTTATCACGCCGTAGTCAGCTCCTTCGCTGGTTCCTTTTTGTGGATCAAATACCACAAGGTATCTGTGTGTTATTTTACTGTCTGTGTCGGGAGCGCTCCATACCTGTAATTTGTTAAGTGCTTTAGCTTTCTTTAGTTTTTTGTCTCCGTTGATCACGGCGTCTGTGGCTTCTGCATCGGCCACAAAACGAACGTCCTGCAATATCTCACTTCGCCTGTGCGGATGAAGTACTGCCAGCTCTGGCGAACATTTACTTACCAACGTCCCTACTACTTCTGGTAAACAACAATCCACGCGCATGGCTTCTATATCTTCACTCCTGAATACCGGACTTCCTGAATCTTGAAATGCTTCTATGTCGTCGCTTGGGTACTCTTGTTTCATCTTACTTTCGCTGGGCATAGTGGCAGTCTTCATGCGTCTCCAGTTAAGGTTCTCAAGTGTGCAAAGTTTATGGTTTCCAAACAGGTTTTTTTCGTACTCGTTCAGCGTAGCTATAAAATCTGATACCGTTCCTTTCCGCTGCCTACCGTTGTGCTGGTAGTATTGCCCTGATAATGGTATTTCGTAAATCGGCATCATAAACCATGGCGCAAATATGGCTTTAAATGCAGTTTCTTGTCGTTTGGCTTTCAGCCATTGTTCGTGGAAATAATCGCCTACGCCATTGGCAGTGCTTTCTCGAATTATCATTGTGTAGGGTCCGTCAGTGAGCGACGATATCACACTTGCTTCTACTAATTCGGGATTATTGTTGTCAGTATGTGGATAAAAAGCCATTTCGCTGAAATGTACCATTTTTATGTTCTGACTTCGGATGCTCTCTGGCTTCAGTGCTGTTCCTACTGTTATTCTACAGCCTGTCTTAGTTATGAGCTTTATGTTTTGTGTACTTTCAAAACTATCAAGCGTAATTTTCTCCCCGGCAATTGGTGGCATTTCCTTTACTGAATCGCCATACATGCTTCGTATGTTGCGGGCTGCTGTCAGGTCATGCGCACATATCACACTATTCCAGTTTATCCGGTGAATAATCTGTATCCACTTCATGTACATTTCCACCAACGTACTAAAGCCCATTTGCTTGGCTTTAAGTATTTGGGCTAATATCTGTCGCCCTGCGTGTCGGTCTTCTTCAAACTCTTTTAAAGCCATGCGCTGTGGAGGGTTCAACACAAAACGGACAGGCTGTGCCGATAGTTTGTCTATAATGGTTTCTGTCCCTACGGCAAAAAATTCAAAATCATACTTATATCTTTCCTCGCATACTTTCAACCAGAAATAATCGCATTGCGTATCAGTTACCTTGCTGCGCTTTCCAAATACTTCACGCACGGCCCCTGCTACACTCTCATGTTTCTTCAGTAATAACACCGCCGGGTGATGCTCCATTTCTATAGGCAAATAAAACGTGCGGGGGTGCTTATCTTTTACAGTCAACACAAACCTTTCGCCGCAACAATTCAAGCCGGATATTGGGTCATAATCCTGCTTCTTTGCTGCATTGCGCCTGGCATTCTCTCGTATTGTCTGTTCTGCGTTCATTTGCCCTTTTTATCAAAACACCCTCGTTTCACAACGCGGGTGTCCTTTGTTAACTATAAAACTTCTCAATCCATTATGAAAAAACTAAAACCAAAATT
>JAJFVH010000198.1 GCA_021371875.1 Bacteroidales bacterium | reverse complement strand
GGACATATTGCTATGTTTCCCGAAGAGTTACCAAGAAGATTAATTAAAATGTTCTCTTTCGTTGGTGAAAGAATACTCGATCCATTTGCAGGTAGTGGAACAACTTCGCTTGCAGCAAAAAATCTTGACCGTAATTCGGTCGGTTATGAAATCAACCCCGAGTTTATTCCTTTTATTAAAGATAAGCTTGAAATTAATCAGAAAGATATCAATGGAACAACATACGAGTTTTTAACACAAGAAAAACAAGAAATTGATTTTGAAAAATTAATTCAAAAACTTCCATACATTTTCAAAGACCCTCATACCCTTGACAAAAAAATTGATGTAAAAAAACTGCAATTCGGCTCTAAGATTGACAAAGATAGCTCTGCACAACGACAAGAATTCTTTACCGTTAAAGAAGTAATCAGCTCCGAAGAAATCAGGTTAAGCAATGATCTTACCATCAAACTTATTGGCATTAAAGAAGACCCTATAATTAACGGTAAAGCAATATCGTTTCTCACTGATAAAACAAAAGGGAAAAGAGTATTTTTGAAATACGATAATGTGAAATACGATGAAGAAAACAACCTGCTTTGCTATCTGTATTTAGAAAACAGAACTTTTATAAATGCTCATTTAGTCAAAAACGGCTTGGTACAAGTGGATAGCAATACTGATTTCAAGTACAAAGAAAAATTTTTAAATCTGCAACAACATGGCATTTAATCAAACTGACAAAATTATGAAAATAGCAGTTTGACTCAAATCCATGGATTATAAATCACCATCGCAATTAAATATAAAAATGGCTATCCGCAAAGCGACCTGAATAGTTATGCCGTAGGCATATAATATCGGTAGAAAGACATTTTCACACACATATAACACCCCGTACGGGGTGCAACAAACGAGGGTGGGCGAATAATTCTACCGATATTAAATCCCTAACGGGATTACAGGTCGGAATACGGATAATCATATAATTTAATTACTTATTTATGACCTACGAAACTTATCAAGCCCTGATTTACAGCTGGATGGCAGCCGGTGTTGTTATCTTTTTGGCGCTGTTTAAAGTGATTGCACCTTTTGGGCGGCACACATCATCCAACTGGGGCCTGCAGATAAGCAACAAACTAGGCTGGATGCTGATGGAAATGCCCGGCATGATTCTACTGATGTATTTTGTCATATCAAACGGTTCCAGTCAAAATGCTGTAACATGGATATTGGTGGCGTTTTATATGTTTCACTACCTAAACCGCGCATTTGTTTTTCCTTTTCGTATTCACACAAAAGGAAAGAAAATGCCGGTAGTCATAGTATGCTCAGCAATATGCTTCAATACGATAAACGGTTTTTTTCTCGGATATTATTTTGGCCACTTTGCTCATTATGCCGATAATTATTTCATCCAGCCGCATTTTATTGCAGGGACAGTATTATTTATTGGGGGTATCTTTATCAATTGGAAATACGACAATAAATTGATCCACCTGCGCCAACCCGGCGATACCAATTATGTGATACCTGTTGGCGGTTTGTTTGATTTTGTAAGTTGTCCTAATCTTTTTGGAGAAATCGTTGAATGGACCGGTTATGCCATTCTGTGCTGGAACCTGCCTGCCGTTTCGTTTTTAGTATGGACGGTTGCCAACCTTATTCCACGTGCCCTCTCGCATCACAAATGGTATAAACAACGATTCGTGGATTATCCTGCCCGGCGAAAAGCCCTGTTCCCTTTTGTGCTGTAAAGGCAGCAAATATTAATTCCTTGTTGTACATACAAAAATGTCCCCATCACATTGAGCGAAGGGGACAGTAATACAGCAGGATATTGTGTTCCTGAATCTCTTAATTATCTTTACGTTTACGTTCCAATGGCAAGATTCCTCCGGCCATTTCTCCGATAATGTTAACCAGTTCTGTTCCGGTAGGAACAACTATTTTGGCATTATTGGAAAGTGAGGCTTCAACGGCTTCCAATTTACGCAACAATTGAGCGTTACCGACAAAATATTTATCCGCAGCTTCGTTTACCAGCCGAATGGCTTCGGCCTCACCTTCGGCATGTAATATTTTGGATTGTTTATACCCTTCGGCTTCTTTAATTTTTGCGCGTTTTACCCCGTCGGCAACCGTTTCGGCAGCAGTGGCCGAATCGATGGCGGCTATTTTTTCGTTTTCGGCTTTTACCACTTTGTTCATGGTTTCCTGAACATCCCTGGGCGGGTCAATTTCTTTCAGTTCGGTACGTACAATCTCTATTCCCCAGCTTTTAGTTTCAAGATGCAAGGTGTTGTAAAGTTCCGCGTTAATTTTTCCGCGCTCGCTGTTGGCCGATTTAAGCGTTAGTGTACCGATAATATTACGAAGTGTGGTACGAGCCAGGTTCACAATCTGATACCTGTAATTGTTTACGTTGTAAATGGCTCCTTTAACCGATTCTTCTTCGGATTTCACCCTAAAATAAACCTGGGCATCCACGCTTGCATTCAGGTTGTCGTTTGTAATTATTTCCTGTGGTTCGGCATTCACCATTTGTTCGGTTACGTTGACAATGTAAATCCGGTCGATGACAGGAATAATCCAGTGAAAGCCGGGATTTGCAAATTTGTGGTATTTCCCGAGTCTTTCAATTAAGCCCCTTTCCGTTGGTCGTACAATTCTGATTCCAATGAAAAATACGAAGATGACAAAAATTACTACATACAAATAGATCATTTTTAATTCCCTTTCTTTTAAATGAATAACTGTTTAAATTGTGTGGTATAGAAATAAATATCGGCAAAGTTACTGTAAATATTCAGGTATTGTATTACAATTCAATATAAAATATATACAATACCTGATTTTAGCATTTTCTTGGCATGTATAGAAAAAACTTTGCTGCCATGACATTTAAAATCTTTAATTCAGGTAATTGAAAAAAATAATGTCATATTTGTTGGACAAATAATTTCACAATGTTTGATAGTTGTTAAATAGTATTTGCAAGAAAACTGAGTTTTCTTTCAAGCACTAAATATAGCACGATAACCTCTATTCTCACCCCTCACTTGCGTTAAAAAAGGGGTTCATCTTTTTAAAACTGCTTATATTAAAATTATTTTCCCTACTTTTGAATTTTAATCTGCGAGACAAAAGCATCATTTTATCAGACAATATTATGGAAACGGGAATTATTTTTAATAACAAGGTATTGGATGTTGTTTTAATTTCCATGTTATCAGCTCAACTTTATAAGCTGTTCGAAACTCTTTTCAGAAAGAAAAAAATGGTTTGGTCGCGTCTATGGGAGACAGGCGGAATGCCCAGTTCACATTCCTCATCTGTTGTTGCATTAGCAACCGCAGTAGCAATTACCGAAGGATTAAATAGTGTAGAGTTTGCCATCAGCGCTGTTTTTGCCATTATTGTAATGTACGATGCGGCTGGTATCCGAAAAGCCGCCGGCGAACATGCCAGCGTCATCAACCAGTTGACCGAATTTTTTATGACGGCTTTTGATAAAAAGTTTAAGAACGAAAAGTTAAAAGAACTCCTGGGACACAGCTATCCCGAAGTTTTTGCCGGTGCTGTTTTGGGTTTTGTGGTTGCCCTGCTTATGAAAGGATATTTACTTCGATAGCAGATCAGACAATAAGCTAATAAGTAATCTTTACTTAACAAAAGCCCCCACCCCATCATTTGTGAGTGACGGGGTCGCTTATTCTAAATTTTGAATGAACTTTGTATTTTCATGGCTTATGAGCCTCAACAAATGCTTTCAGGCGTTCGTCTAATAACGGAATCTGGTCAAAATGCACAAATGAAACACAGGCGCGCAGTCCATTAGGGTTTTCACTACCGGTAATAGACAAGGAAATAGCACTGATACCGTAATAGAGAAACTCTTTCATCAACTCGCCGCTCGTCATGCCCGGGTAGGCAATGGTAAAGTAAAAACCATCGGCCAAATCGCCGGCTTCGTCCTTGTAAACAATATAAAAACCGTGTTTCACAAAAATTTCCTTCATCTGCCGGGCTTTTTCGCCGTAAGGATGCAAGTTGGCAGCGAAATCGATTTTACCGTCGTTGGCTGCTTTCAGCATCCTAGCCAATGCGTATTGCGCTGTGTGTGAAGTTCCTGCGGTAGTAGCATAAAGCACACCGTAAGGGATAAAATGTCCGAGCGTATCAGCGGTGAAATAGTTTTTCAGAGGAGGATAATGACGCGTACGCAATTTTTCGGAAATTATAATCATTCCGATTCGTTGTCCGGCATAACTGAAAATTTTGGATGCCGAAAGCAACAAAATATAGTTTTCGGTGTAATGCGCCACCGTGGGCTGGTAAGGTGCAACGCCCGGCTTGCCATAATCGTACCGAAAATCCATGCAGAAATAAGCCAAATCTTCTACCACAATGACATCGTATTTAGTCGCCAGTTCACCGATAATCCGCAACTCCTGTTCGCTCAGACTGATCCACGAAGGATTGTTGGGCGAAGAATAAGTGATGGTACATACATTCCCTTCCGAAAGATAAGATTCAAGTTTTTCACGAAGTTTTTCTCCCCTGAAATTCAGAATATCAAACGACTTGAAAGGCAAACCGAGCAAATGAAGCTGCGATTTATTCACCGGAAAGCCCGGATCGATAAACAGGGTGTACGGTTTTTCGGGATTGGTACGTCCGGCAGCCAGTAAAGCCGCGAAACTTCCCTGCATTCCTCCTACTGTCGGGACACAATTCAGCGGTGAAACATCAAGGTTGATAAACAGTTTGGCAAAACGGGCAATTTCAGTTTTTGCCAATGGAATGCCTTCAATATTCGGATATGAATTGGCCAGTCCGAGTTCGAGGGCTTCTTTCTCGGCAGCCACGCCAATAGCAACTGCCGGCATGCCCGGCACACCCATTTCCATGTGGATAAATTCCTGTCCGCTTTGTTGTTCAATTTGTGACACAAGCTTTCCCACTTCACGAATGGACAAGCGGGTAATATCCGACTCCCCGAATTGAGAAAACAAGGAATCGACAAGTTCTTTCTGTATGGTCATTAAATCCTCCCCCATTCCCTAAAAAAGGGAATTTTAGTGTGCTTTGTAAATATAAATTGAACTAAAAATAAAGTAAATAACACCGAAAAAAATTATTTTTTCCTGTTATCCACTACCCTCACGGCTTTTCCTTCGCTACGGGTAATGGTTTTCGGTTCAACGAGCGTCACTTTCACACTTAAACCAATAGCGCTGTTGAGTGCATGTTGAATTTTTTGCGAAAGCATTTGCAAGTCGCGAATGGTTTCCATCAAGTTGCCTTCGTCCATTTCCACCTGCAGTTCAAGCGTATCAAGATTATTGTCCCTGTCGACATACAGCATATAATGGGCGCTGGTTTCACCCATTTCGAGCAAGACATGTTCGATTTGCGATGGGAACAGATTCACACCACGGATAATCAGCATATCATCGCTTCGACTGGTAATTTTTTTCATGCGGACTGTAGTTCGTCCACAATCGCATTTTTCCCGATTCAAAGTCGATAAATCGCGTGTATTATATCGCAAAAGCGGAATGCCTTCTTTGGTTAATGTAGTGAAAACCAATTCTCCTTCAGTTCCATCGGGCAATGGATGCTTGGTATCAGGATGCACAATTTCAGGGAAGAAATGGTCTTCGCTAATATGTAACCCCGTATGAAACGGGCAATCGTTTGCCACACCCGGGCCCATAATTTCACTCAGCCCGTAAATGTCGTAAGCTTTAATTCCCCACTTTTTTTCCAGCTCCAGACGCATATTTTCGGTCCAGGGTTCGGCTCCGAATACGCCTGTTTTCAGCTTCATATCAGCCAACGAATAACCATGTTCAGCCAAAGCATCAGCCAGGTGAAGCGCATACGAAGGCGTACAAGCCAACACGGTAGAACCAAAGTCGGACATCAGTTGTAACTGGCGGCGGGTATTTCCACCCGAAATCGGAATGACGGAACAACCAACCGTTTCGGCGCCGTAATGCACCCCTAATCCGCCTGTAAACAAGCCGTAACCATACGAAACCTGCATGACATCATCCGGCGAAACCCCAGCCATAGTCAGACAACGCGCCAACACTTCGCGCCAGTTTTCAATATCGTTTTTGGTGTAACCCACTGTGGTAGGCTTTCCTGTCGTTCCGCTCGAAGCATGTACCCGCACAATATCTTTCATCGGCACGGCGAATAAACCGAATGGATAATGATCGCGTAAATCGGTTTTGTACGTAAAAGGCAATTTCACGATATCGTCAATCGAGTGAATGTCGGATGGTTTTACACCCATATCATCCATCTTTTTTCGATAAAATGCCACATTGTTGTAAACCCGGTGAACCAGTCCGATAAGTCGTTCACTCTGCAAAGCGCGCATTTCTTCGCGACTCATGCACTCTCTCTTTTCATTCCAAATCATACGGTAGCTTTTAAATCTGATTCGTGAATCGGTTTTAAATTATTTGCGAGGATAACTTCAATAGCTTTTTCGCGGTTGTTGGTACGAATCACCAAAATGGATTTGCTTCCAAAACTGAAGGCATACACATATTCAATAGAAATACATTCGGCAGTCAATAAATCGATGATACGCGACATGGACCCGGGTGCGGCGTCCATCTCGATGGACAGCACTTCGTGAATGCGTACCGAAAAATGTTCGGAACGCAAAGCTTCTGCAGCCTTTTCGGGGTTGGACACCAACATGCGGATCAGTCCGTAATCGCTACTGTCGGCTACGGTCAACGCATTGATGTTAATATTGTTTCGGGCTAAGACGGCCAAAATTTGATTCAAATGACCGGTTTTGTTTTCGATGAAAACTGAAAGTTGGCGGATTGTCATTATATTAGATTTTAGGATATAAATCAGATCAAAAATTGAAAAATTCCATAACCTGAAACGAAATTCCGTCACGATTTTAACCTAAACGGGAGATTACTTACAAGTCCAAATTTTTGACTTGCAAATTTAAGCAATTTGAAGCAAAATCAGGCACTAAATAATCCAAAAATTAGTTATACGTTTTAGTTAATGCAAAAAAATCTCTTTGATCTCCTCTTGGCAGTCTTAAAAACAAAAAAAGGATGTCGGTCAGGACATCCCAATAATTTATTATGCGGTTTCGATTTGATGCCCGTATTTTAGAGCAAGGAGCCTATATTTGTGGTAAATAGTTTTACGGCTATGGCTAACAAAATTATACCGAAAAATTTACGTAAAATATAAATACCTCCTTCGCCGATAAGTTTCTCAATTTTGGATGTCGATTTAAGTACCACGTATACAAATATGATATTTAAGAACAAGGCAACCAAAATATTTTCGGTGGCATACTCAGCCCGCAACGACAAAAGCGTGGTGAACGAACCGGGACCGGCAATTAACGGAAATGCCAGCGGGACTATGGATGAACTTCCTTCGGGGCCTTTATTCCTGAATATCTCAATGTCCAGAATCATTTCTATTGCAAAAAAGAAAATTATCAAGGAACCGGCAACCGCAAACGACTGGATATCCACGTTGAACAACTTCAGAATTCCTTCGCCGCTAAACAAGAAGCCAACGAGAATCACTAATGCAATTGCACTCGCGCGAAACGCGTGAACCGCATTCGACTTCTTTTTGATATTCAATATAATAGGAATCGATCCTAAAATATCAATGATAGCAAAAAGTACCATAAAGGCACTGGTAATCTGGATGAGACTGAAATGCATAAACCCCGAACCCCTAAAAGGGGATTTTTATTAGTGTTAATTTTGAAATAACTTTTTTTTGATAACTCGTTCGATAAAAGTTTATTTTGGATACTTGGAAGTTACCTCTCTATTTATATCCCTGCGTTCTGAATCAAAAATCCAACCCCATTTGTTGAAATATTTTATCATATTGACAGTGTGTATCATCAGCATCTTGAAGTTTACATACGAACTTTGTGCATGATGATGCACGATTGAAACTTCGGGATAAAAAACCGTCCGGTATTTACGGTGAATCCGGCGTGTCAAGTCAATATCTTCGGGATACATGAAAAAACGCTCATCAAATATCCCCACATCTTTCAATGCCTCAGTACGAAGAAACATGAAACAGCCCGACAAATAGGGCACATCCATAATTTTATCGTAACCCGAGGTTCTCATCTCAAATCGTTCAGTGCGCTTTCGGGTACATTGTGGAGGCAAAAACCTACGGAAAATTAAATCGAAAGGGGTCGGAATGAGTTTACAAAGATACTGAATTTCTCCATCAGGATAAAACACTTTGGGCATTAAATGTCCAATATTTGTATTTTTATCCATATATCCGACAATTTTCTTCAGAATTTCAGGATCGAAAGAAATATCGGGGTTGACCACAAGATGGTAAGGGACATTCTTTTCGATTGTTTTGCGAATGGCTATGTTATGGGCTTTGCCATAACCCAGATTATGGCCGGTAAAAATATATTTCGCGTCCAACAGTTCACATCCTGCTAAAGGCTCGGGTGAGTTATCCAAAATAAACACATCCGAAACAACACCCGATTGGCGCAAAGCAGTCACCAAAGGAGCAATCCCGGTAACTGTATGCCTGAATAGTACAATAGACGCGTTTACCATGCTAATAAATTACATAAATTGAATTATCAGAGACTGCAGAAAAACATAAAAATCATTGATATGTAGCATTATATATAACAGAATATACGCTAAGAATGCAAAACTTTCAGCAAGTTATTTTCAAAATCTTTGCACTTAAAATTTAACAAATAAGAACAGATAAATCCAAAAATAAATTCAATAACGGATTTGTTTCTGATTATCTTTTTTTCGAAAATAGCGGATTTTTTACTTTTTATCAAATTAAATCCGTTTTCGTAAAAACGATCCGATAAAAATCCGTTTTACATTACTCAGCGCAAATCTGCACAATCAGCCCTTTTCCGACATGTCGGAATATTCCATACCGAGATCGCTATCTTCTATCCGCGCCTGCCTGCGGTAGGCAGGTTCCTGTTTTTATTGATTTGAGTTTTTCAGCAGCTAATTAAAGCCTAAGCTAAATCCCGGTACAAATCTATCGTTTAGGGTAATATCAGGTAATGAATAAGCAGACATTGCCGAGATCACTCATATTTTTCCATTTTATCCTCGATACTTACATTTGCAAGCGAACTTTGAATCTTCACGTAAGTCATTAAACTTTCGGCGCCGGCTTCGTAACATGCCTGTTGCGCACGCTTCACCACCTCCATTATTTCGTCATACGTGCCTTCCATAACTGTTTCGAAAGGCGTTACTTTATATTTCAAGCCCGATGACGCGATTACTTCAATGGCTTTATCAACCAGAGTATATGGATGAATCTCTTTCGAAGCAGGTAAAATTTGCAAAGCGATGTTGACAATATTATTCATTTATCGACGGATATAAAAATTGGACAATGTTTTTTTAATTGAATTCAGGGAAAAACCAGGGAAATACTGATTTCATTCTGGACAAAATTATGCAAATATTTTTACATAAAAAAACCCGAAATTTCTTTCGGGTTTTTTTATGCTATGATAGAAACAATTATTCGGCAGCAACTTCTTCCGTTGCCGGAGTTTCGGCCGGAATTTCAACAGCAGCCTCGGCGGCTTCAGCAGCTACGGCTTGAGCTTTTTTCTTGGCCAATTCAGCAGCTTTTGCTTTGTTTACTTCAGTTTCGGCAGCCAAGCGCGCTTTAGCGGCAGCTTGTTTTTCGGTAGCCAATTGTTCTTTTGTTTTGTTTACGTTAGCTTCCTTGGATAATTTCCATGCTTCGAAACGTTTGTCGGCTTCGGCAGCATCGAATGCTCCCTTTTTCACCCCTTCCAACAAGTGTTTTTTCATCAATACTCCTTCAGCAGAAAGAATATTGCGTGTTGTGTCGGTAGGTTGAGCGCCTGTTGTCAACCAATACAAAGCACGGTCGAATTTCAAATCAACTGTAGCAGGATTGGTGTTTGGGTTGTACGAACCGATTCGTTCGATAAATTTGCCATCACGTGGCGCGCGACTGTCGGCAATAACGATATGATAATAAGCATATCCTTTACGACCATGACGTTGCAATCTGATTTTTGCGGGCATTTTTTTAATTTTTATTGATTATACCTAATGCTTTTTCTCGAAAAGCGGCTGCAAAGATAGCGTTTATTTTTTAATTTACAATAATTATTGTCGCCGAACGATTAATAATTTGCCAGATAACAATTCCTCCAATGACTATGAACCACCGGATGATTAATAACTAACTCAATGTGATTTACTTGCAAAGAACCCAGGCAGTCTCGAACCGGCTGTCCGATTTACGCAAATTTTCCATATAACGGATAGCTTCATCCCTGTCGGCAAACGATTGTATGGAAACCCTGTACGATTTGATGGGAGATAACACATGCGCACACTCAAAATTCTCATTCTTAAGAGTTTGGCAGTAGTCTTCGGCAGATTGCCGGGTTGAAAGACTTGCAACGACAACATGATATAAATCCGAATCGTTATTTTGAATCATCCCATTAGCAAGTTTTGTTTGAACGAGTTCAGGACAGGAGGAAATAATTTCAGAGTTTGTATTGACATTCAACGGTTTAAAAGCAGACAAAGAAATCAAATCGGCCGAATCGGCACGTCTGACATCGTTTATCTGTGGCGAAATCATAAGCATTCCGAATAACAGCGCAGCAGCAGCCGCATACCTGAATGTTCGGGCAGTGGGTAAAACGAATGAAATCTTTCTTGAACCGGAATCCATATTCAACTGACGCTCTGAAACATATAAATCCGTCAAACCGATATTTCCCGGAAGAAATCCTATTCTCGCGGAAGGAACGAAAATGATTGTTCCACTTTCGTTTTGTGACAATAGGCCTAAATTCCCGAATGGATAACTTTTTGAAGTGGCAAGTTGGTTTTTTATATTTTCAACTTCCGATTCAATTATTTCCATCGCCTTGCGGTAGGTAGTTCCTTCAGAACGTGCAACCTCGATTGCCAACAAACCGTCGGCATGATGCATAAGCGGGTTGAACCCGACAGAAGCCAAAGGAGCAGTAATGCGATCGGCAAAAATCGAGGCAGATTGCATTTGAACAACAAATCCGCCTAAACCCGGCACTACCACATAATCGTGGTATGCCAGTAATTTTTCAATATGTTGATTAATTTTTCCCACAATGCAAAAATAGCGTTTGTGTTTTAATTGGATGTTTTTTTCAACAAAAAGTTATCAACAACTTGTCAGACCTGAAAATCATTGTATCTTTGTATCTGGAGTATGGTATTAACCCTGCCTGCCGCAAATTCGTTATATGAACTTCGTTGATACGACATTGAAAGAGCTAAAAACGGATAAATTTGACTTAAAATTTTTATAAATTATCGACTTTATAAACTGCCCCATTCAATAACATGAAACCCCCATGACCGAGATTAAAAATCAGGACACACAAGGAGATGATTATAAAATAACAAAACTCAAAGTACCTGTATTATTCCCCCTTTAGGGGGTTAGGGGCAGATATATAAATTTTAAACAGATGAAACCCCCATGACCGAGATTAAAAATCAGGACACACAAGGAGATGATTATAAAATAACAAAACTCAAAGTACCTGTATTATTCCCCCTTTAGGGGGTTAGGGGGCAGATATATAAATTATAAACACATGAA
>JAJFVH010000172.1 GCA_021371875.1 Bacteroidales bacterium | reverse complement strand
CCTTCGTCGCCGGCATGGGGATTGAGACCCAAAACGGCAATTCGCGGACAAACAATGGTAAAATCCTGTTTCAAGGAATTATTCAATGCCAAAAGTTTTTCGACAATCAATTCCGAAGTCAGCGATTTGGAAACTTCATTGACAGGAATATGCCCCGTAACAACCGCCACCCGCATCACATCGTTGATAAGCAGCATCAAAGCCGGAGTTCCCGTACCGAACTTTTCTTCGAGGTACTCGGTATGGCCGGGGAAATGAAAATCCTTCGACTGAATATTCTTCTTGTTGATAGGCGCCGTAACGATGGCATCCAACGCCCCTTTTTTCATATCTTCGGTAGCGCATTCGAGAGCGGCAAAAGCAGCTTTTCCAGCTTCCTCGGTGGAACGTCCGAGTTCAACTTTTATTTCGTCGTCGGTACAATTGATTATATTTATTCTCTTTGGATTTAATTCATCTATCGTATTGATTATATTCAGATTTATGCCCTGAATATCGAGTTGTTTACGATGAAAAGCCGCAACTTTTGGCGAACCGTAAATGACAGGAACAAATGTATCGAGAACCCTGCTTTCAGCCAGTGTTTTCAGTATCACCTCATATCCAATCCCGTTAATATCACCCTGTGTAATCCCGATAACAATTCTTTCTCTTTCCATATTCAACTTATAGTTAATATATTATTCATCCGATGACTGGTAAATTCGATTTCGATTTTATTTTTTTTCCTTTTTATCTGCAACAACCGATACTTCTTTCAACGCATTGATTTCCTGAGGAAGTTTGGCCGAAAATAACACGGCTTCGAGTTGACGGATAGCATTGCGTTTTTTCTTTCCGGGGGCAAATACAAATACTTCCATAGTAATAACTCTCTGGTTTATTTCATCCAAACGGGTATGACTATAAAACGGGCCACCCATCGATGCACCGTGCATCATTCTCCACAAACCGCGGACTTCGGCACAATAACCCTTGTTTACCCATATTTCATTAAAAGTCGGATCGGCATATTTAAGCTCGGTACCCATGTACGAACCTTTCAGCTCGCCCGGGATATTGGCTTTCATAACCGAATCGCGCTTGGCAATAATATAGTCTTTGGTGAAAGTGTTTTTGTCGGTGTAAGGATATGAATAAATAACAATATCCTGACGCACGCTTACCTGATCGTTCGTTATCCAGTAAAAGTCTTTCTTTTTGGTGGCTTTGCTGATTCCCTGGGGAACATCAATCTGAATGCCAAACATTTTTTCAATCTCAGTTTTATCCTTTTGGTTGATATAGTTCTTATTAAAAGCAATTTGCCGCTCGCGTTCGGTACGAACAAAATAATCCAGGATATTTTTACCGTATTTTTTAATAGTAGCTTCGAATATCGAATCGTTAGGGGCAACTACTCTTACTATCGACTGCGGTTCAGCCCATTTATTCTTTCCGTAGGTAATTTTAGGCGCCGTGTATTTATCCGAAATTTCCGTTAACAGAATATTTCTCGAAGGTTTCAGCACATCAGTAAATTCTGTTGGAGTACATTGATGAACATCCATTACAGGTTCGGGCTGTGGAAGTCCTTCCATATCTTGGTCAAGAAGTGCAACGAGCGACCTCCCTGAAGGTTGTTTCCACGACGAATCCTCCATCACCACAAGTATTTCAAACTGGGATCCAGACACTGATGGCAAAGTATAACCACCTGTTCCGCAAGATGACAAAATAATTAATGGGAGAAAAAATATCCAAAGTTTTGTTTTCATTGTACGATAGTTTTTTATTGGGTTATCCTATTATTGATTGAATGCTGTATATCCGGTTTTCGAAGTAAAAAACATCAAAACCGACTCCATCAAACGATTCCGCTCTTTTTCCGACCTGATGGTTTCAAAAGGAAATCCGAAAGAACAGGTCTTATATTTTCCGGAGTAAGCAACGCCGGCACTCAAATTTGTCCCTGAATATCGGCAGACGGTTACAGCTCCATCGCCCGCGGGTTCAATGGCATCGGTCGATTCCACATGATACGAAATTTTGTTCGGCTCATCGTAAAATTCCAACTCCGCCCTGTTGAATTGCGGAAAAAGAGAATTCACCATTTTTACTTTTGAACTTAAACTGGCTTTCGACGATTTGAACTTATATTTCAAAACGTTTTCCATAAATATCCGTTCTTCGGTGTTGATATAATTGCCTTTGTAAAAATCGGAACCGATATAAGCCCCACTCAGCATTAAATTTCCTCCCGACAGGCAATAAGTCCGTAAAGATTGCTGCAAAGCTAATGGAAAAGTTTTAAATTCTGCTGTTTTTTTGCCATTTCCTATAAATGTTTGCTTTTGTTTACCCAAAATTAAATCGACCATCCGATATTTTCTCAAATCAATATCTCCGCGCGTAACCGATTCGTCGCTACATGATACAAACGAAAAATTGGCAGATTTTATTGCTTTTCCGTGCAAGTATGGATAATCAAATGTGTTTCCGGCAATTACTTTGGTTTCGTAATTACCGTAACTTGCCCCAAAACCCGGGTCATCGTCGCTTACCCAGGGTTTTGAACGGTCAAACTCGTATTGTTTTCCTATAAAAGCTATTTCCGACAGATAAGGAACCCCGGCATCCTCGTCATTGTCGAATCCCGCTTTTGTATGATTTATCACAAAACTCGCTGGCGCACTTATCCTGTCGAAACCGTTAATAATCATTATTTCTGGCCGATCATTGTTCACCCGGCATACCGACAGAATTTCCGACGGAAAACTTTCGCCACCCCTGTTGATGGCGGTTATTTTAAAACTGTATATTTTACCGGATTGAATTTCCATCACTATTTTATTATTTTTCGTAACGACGCCGTTATTAAACCCACCGTCGTCGATACGCGTATAAACAATATATTGTTCAGGTTTAGCGGTAGGCTCAATGCTGTCGGTTACAGGCATCCATTTCAATTCCACTTTGTTTTTGGCAACAAACCGGCTGCTAAACTGCTCTACCGGCAAAGGCTGAACGATATAGGGTTGATCTGAATTATAACTCAGATATTTCAACATGCCTTTGTAAATAGCCCTGCTCACCGTGAAGCGGAAACGGGGATCGAGTCCGTAGCGCATATCGGCAAAGTTCTGGTGCGAAAGCAATTCGAGCAACATAGTCGGGACTTCAGGCACACGTGCTTCGCTGTACGACTTGTTCCACAAACCCCGGCGTGTCCATTCGGGGGAGAATGTTTTACGTACATCTGCTACAATCTGCGTTTGAATAATATCGGTTAAATCACGCGAAGTCCAACGCGAAAAGCCATTCTTAAAAACAGTTTCTCCATCGGAATTGGCAACAGTGCAAATCCCAAGGGTACCGACAATCGAATCGTTTTGCAGGGTACCGGCATCGGTATGAAAAGCCAGCGCCATGTCGACCGGAATCCCCAAGCCCCGCTTGCCGGGCGCCACCGACGAACCGCCTGCCAGATAATTGACCCACAAACCACGCGATTGAAAATCGTCGGTATAATCGTTTTTACCTTTGTTGTAACTATAAATACTGTCGGGAGTTCCTGCCCATTGCAACCAGTAACGCGCCCCTTCGGTATATCGGGGATAAGCGCTTATCGTTGGCTCAATCAATTCTGTTGGTTTGGTTATGTGCTTTGAAACATCAGTACTGTCGGAACTTTTGGTATTCGGAATTATGCCTTCGGCATTCGGATTGCGTGCTATATTCCCCATTCCTCCGCCAATTTTTACTGCGTCGGCTGTAATAATTTTATCGGCAAATGAACTGAAGTTCGTCAAAACAACTTTTGCCTGACTACTGTTTTTTCCTTTATCAAATTTAAAATGGCCCAGATACACCCATGTGCCGCCATCGATGGTTTGATTTACGCTGAATTCAGTTTTGCCACCTTTGTGATAAACCGTATAACGAGCGTCGGGGGCGCTTTTTTCTACTGTTTTGTACGAAACATAAACAGCGTAATACCCTTCCTCTGGAATCGTTGGCGTCCATTCGGCATAACTTATTTCTTCGGTATCGTTGATGGACGGAATAAAACGGTAGGTTCCCATACTGAAAGGGTTTTCGCCCTGCAAATATGCTTTCCGGGCATTTGCAAAACCCGATTCTCCCTGTTTCCAGCTTTTCCGGTCGTTGTGTTCGTGATAACGATTTCCAGCCGTTTTATAATCGTTGTCGATAATCAATTCGTTCAGTTGCGTGTCGCGTTCGCGGGGTATAAGTACGTTTGCTCCTGCGTTTTCGAGCATTGGAACCAGGTAAGGCAAAACGTAGGATTGTGTATATAAATCTTCCACCGTCTGAAAAAGCCGTGCACGTTGCCACGACCAACGTGCCAGCTTCTGATTATAATACCAGCCATGGCTTTGCCATAAAGCAATATGCCGGTTTTCAAGACCGTTTACAACTGTGTAAGGCTTCGAAAGGTTTGTTACTAACGGTTGTTTAAGCGGAACAACCTTATAAAGACGCTGTTTCTCGATATTTTCCTGGCGATAAAAATTGGGAATGTAATCCTCGATATTTTTGTTATCCGACCGGCAAACAATGGAATATGCAGGATATTTTGCCGCCGTCACTTTCCCCAGCATTTCATATATCCGTTTTACATTGTCGGGACGAAAGGGAATTTGCGATAAAATATCACTTGTGATTACAATAATTCGTTTCTCTTTTTGACTGATTTCCAAGCTTATAACCGGTACTTTACCAAGTGCAGCGTACGAATTTGCAATGGCTGTCAACGAATCGCCAATTTGTTTTTCAAGATTTTTCTGTGCAAATGAAAAGTGTGTACTTATACAAATTGCAAGAATCATCAGTTTTATTTTAAATCTCATCAATAAAGTTCCAATTAATTTAATTTACTCAAAAAATCATCCCAATTCATATTCCACGGGTCGGTTTTGCGGCCGGGCGCAATATCACTGTGACGAAGCACAAATTTTATTGTATACCGGCTTTTGATATTATTCGTTAAAGCTGCAAGCGCCTGAATTTGTTCATTCGTTGGAGTTTCGGTAAAAGCAATTATCAGTTCAATGCCAATAGAACAGCTATTTACACCTTTGCGTCCATCGGGCAACTGGCTTTTTCCGGCATGATAGGCAATGTCCCTTTCTTTCACAAGCTGATAAATAGTTCCATCCCGCCCAATTACGTAATGAGCGCTTACCCGGTAACGCGAAAATTGTTTAAGAATCAAATCGACATCATAAAAATCGCCCCCTGAATTATTGAAAACAGAATGAACAATGATGGCTTCAATTTTCCGGGCTTCCACTTTTTTAAAACCGAAATCTACGTATTTCTCGACCGGTTTTATTTCAGTCTGAGCAATTACTTTTATGCTTGCAAAAAAACAAAAAAGCAAAATGACCGTGATATTTACATGAATTTTTATCATAAGTTATTAAAATAAAACGATAAATACCTTTGAGCCATGTTTATTGATGGTTCAAAATTAACCGTAAAATTAGCAAAAACGAAGATTTATGGCAAGAAACACAAGGATTATATGCCGCTATTTTTTACAAATCACATTATCAATCCGTTGAGATACATCCACACGATATATCTTACAAACTTCCCCAAGAGCATTGAAACAGCCACAATCCACCAGCGGCAACGGAAATAGCCCGAGGCCACGGCAATAACGTCGCCTACTCCCGGTAAAAATGAAAAAAAAGCAAACCAGTCGCCGTAACGGTGAAGTTTACCCATAAATCCATCCAGTTTTTCCTTTTTTATTCGCAGGTATTTTTCTATCCACTCAATTTTGCCCAAATGTCCGATATAATAACAAGTCATACCGCCCAGCCAGTTTCCGGCAGTAGCAATAAACACACATTTCCAAGCATTCAACCCTCCAAAAACCATAGCCGAAAATACCACTTCGGAACTAAACGGCACAACGGTAGCTGCCAGAAACGACGCAATAAATAAGCCTAAATAACCTAATTCGATGAGTTCTGTCATTTAGTATCTGAGTATAATGTTTGAAATTACATAAGCAATATTGACAACCGTGAATACAATGAATAAAACACTGTAAAAATTAGATGATTTCAACGTGAAAGGATGTGCAATCAACAAAGCATAACCTAAAGCAATAAAAGGCTTAAAAACAACATATTGATTAACAAAAATCATGGAAAAAACGAAGGAGAAAATCAGCAGTATAAGTAAGTAATTTAACTTGGCACGCGTTTGAATGGAATCGCTGTGTAAATTCGAAAATAAACCCGTTAAACCGATTACAATTATAATAAACAAGCAGGCAATATAAATAATTTCGTTCAGAGGACGCGTGAGAATGGGCCATCCTACTTCAAAGCCTGAAAACAAATCGCTTACCCAAAGCATATCGGGCTGTAAATAATAACGAATCGCAAAATAGAATATCCATGGTACAAGTCCGCCCAATACAGAAGCCAGCCATGTACGCAGTGAAAAACTGTAAACCCGGATAAACCCGATCCAGCAAACCGGTAAAAACAAAATTAAAGGTTCGATAAACAAACTACCCGTAGCTATGAGTAAACTCCCCAGAAAAGCCTGTTCGGAAGCCTGCCTGTTACGAAACATGTCAAAAAACACAAATAACGACATAATCAGCAGGGTCAGCGCAAAATGCGAGCATACCACCTCGTGGGTATCATTCCATCCGGCAATAAGTAAAAGAAAAACAATCACATGGAGGAAAGTTCTGGTACGTATAATCGTAAACCTGTTGTTGAGCTGTGTAATCAACAAGGCATTCAACAACGTGATAAGTAAGCTGGCCAAATTCACAAAAAGACTATACGGAAGGACGTTTTCGATGGCTTTTGCCAGTGGTGAATTGAGTTCGGGTCGCGAAACATCACCGGCAAAGCCGAAACCTGCCATCCATATAATTACAGTTACTGCAACCATCAACACCGAGAGGGGTATCGACGGCACTATAACCTGTTTAAGTGATACTTTCATGCCTTTTAAATTTATAAACCACTGACAAGTTGAGGATACTTGGTGGTTATTCTTAATGAATCCTCCTTGTGGCGAATAACATCTTATCAATCCCGACAAATGTTTTGACATTTGAATTCGGGAGTTTATTATCGAATGCTCCGGGCAAATCCTCCGTACAAAAGTAAGCAATCTGCCTTATAAACAAAAACAAGTACAAATAAAAATGAATTTATCTGTACTTGTTTGCTTTATTTATCCTGTCATCCGTTATTTAAGCCCTCTTCTTTTCAACAACGCTTCCGGGTTCGGATATGCTCCACGGAATGTTTTGTACAACTTCATAGGTTCGTCCGAATCTCCTTTTTCGAGCACATTTTTGCGGAAAGCAGTTGCAACATTTTTGTTATAAATATCGCCCGTTTCAACAAAAGCCTGGTATGCATCGGCATCGAGCACTTCGGCCCAGGTATAGCTGTAATATCCGGCCGAATATCCACCGGTGAAAATATGATTGAAAAATGTACTGCGGTAACGGACAATAATTTCCGGAATCATCCCGATACGTGCCAACGAGGCCTTTTCAAATGCTTCAACATCGAAATTGGCTGTGTCTTTCAGGCTGTGGTAATCCATATCGAGTAACGACGCCGAGAGTAACTCGGTCATGGCAAAGCCCTGGTTGAACGTTCCTGCCTTCTGGATTTTATCCATCAATTCCTGTGGCATCACTTCGCCGGTTTTGTAATGGAACGCGTAAGTTTTCATTACTTGGGGTTCAAAGCACCAGTTTTCCATGATTTGCGAAGGCAATTCAACAAAATCGCGCGAAACGTTTGTGCCCGAAAGGCTCGGATAAGTACACTGAGTAAGCAAACCATGCAAAGCATGACCGAATTCGTGGAACATGGTTTCCACTTCATCCATATTCAGCAACGAAGGTTTATCGGCAGTAGGTTTGGTGAAATTACCCACATTCACAATAATCGGACGGTGATTTACGCTATCTTTAATATATTGTTCGGTGATATTATTCATCCATGCTCCGGCGCGTTTTCCTGCACGTGGAAAATAATCGGTGTAAAGCACGCCAATCAACGAACCATCGGCATCTGAAACTTCAAACATTTCAACATCGGGATGATAAGTCGGCATTCCTTCTAATTTTTTGAATTGCAAACCGTAGAGCTTGGTGGCTAAATCGAAAACTCCCTGGCGGACATTTTCGAGTTTAAAATACGGACGAAGTTCTTCTTCATCCAAATCGTATTTGGCTTTCCGCAGTTTTTCGGCATAGAACCACCAGTCCCATGCTTCCAGTTTTTCACCTTTGCCTTCAGCATCCATTAACTTTTGCAACTCGGCTGCTTCCTCTTTAGCGCGTGTCACTGCCGGAGTCCAAATGGTTGCCAAAAAGTCGTACACAGTTTTCGGGGTTTTTGCCATGGTATCGTCCAGAATAAACGCAGCCGGAGTTTCGAACCCGAGCAATTGCGCTTTCTGAACGCGGAGTTTCATAATTTTGTTGATCAACGCCTTGTTGTCGTTGGCATTATTATGGTTGGCACGTGTGGTGTAAGCCAGCAACAATTCCTTGCGTAGTTCGCGGTTTTCGCCGTATTGCAACACGGGAATAAAACTGGCCTTTTGCGTAGTGAAAACCCATTTGCCTTCCTGGCCGGCTTCTTTAGCCGCTTCGGCAGCTGCCTGACGGACACCCTCGGGCAATCCGGCCAGATCAGCCTCCTTATCAACTACTTTTTTATAAGCATTTGTTTCGGCTAACACATTTTGTCCGAAAGCCAGTTCGGCCAAACCAAGTTCTTTGTTGATGGCACGCAGTTTTTCTTTCTGTTCGGGATTCAGAGCCGCACCACTGCGTATAAAGTTCCGGTGGTATTTCTCGAGCAGGCGGTTTTGTTCCGGGCTAAGTCCGAGTTGGGTACGATTGTCGTACAGGGCTTTCACACGCCCGAATAGTTTTTCGTTCAGGTACATATTATCATTGTGTTCCGAAAGCATGGGCGAAACTTCATTGGCAATTTTTTCCAAATCGTCATTGGTCTCAGCCGAATAAAGATTAAAGAACACCGACGAAACTTTGTCGAGTAATTCGCCACTGTAGTCCAGCGCTTCGATGGTATTGGCAAAAGTAGGCGCTTCTTTATTATCGGCAATGGCATCAATTTCGGACTGATGCTGCTTAATGCCTTCCTTAAATGCCGGCATATAATGTTCCGACTTAATTTTGTCGAAAGGAGGTGCACCATATTTGTTTTCGTAAGCTGAGAAAAACGGATTATCGTTCTTCGCGCATCCCACAAGGAGTAATCCGCTCATGATGAATAATGTTAGTTTTTTCATTTTAATTATACTTTTATTTTGTTGATTAAAAATTCAGATAGCAAAGATATATATTTTTTTGAAAAGACAAATTTTTCTTATTGATTAATAAGATGCCCTGTTTAGCGTTTAAAAATTGAAAGTTACAGGGTATAACAGAGGTAAGAAACATAAATTATTAATGATTATCCGCAAACGTTTTAGGCCGCTAATTTATAAAACTCTTTGGGCGTTTTATAATCCAAAGATTGGTGTAATCTCTCATTGTTGTAAAACCGAAAATACTCATCCAATCTTTTCCATAAAGTTAATCTATTTACGTACAAATTCAAATAGGCGTTTTTCATATTTTACACTGCGCCATAATCTTTCAACGAAAATATTATCCCCGACCTTTACCATCCATTGATATTGTTATCTCATTGTTTTTTAGTTTTTGAATAAACACATCGCTTGTAAATTGATCAGATAAGCTCCTTCGAAATTCAATTATTCTGAAATGGACGATAGTTTTGGCTAAAAAAACGCTCAAAAAAAATAAATTATTGATTTTATATTATCTTTACCATCTGTATAACACGAAAAAATTTCTACAATAAATAAAAATCATTTATTTGAAACCATAAATACACTAAAAAGATGGAAAAAGAAAAAAGAACAAATTTAGCCGGATTTGGAACCTCACCTGTATTTTTCACCGCCATTAGCACCATTTTGGGTGCAATCTTATTTTTGCGGTTTGGATTTGCCGTCGGGACATTGGGATTTTGGGGCGTTTTACTGATTATCCTGTTAGGGCATTTAGTGACAATTCCCACTGCACTCGCCATTTCTGAACTTGCAACAAACAAACGCGTGGAAGGCGGCGGGGAGTATTTTATCATTTCACGTTCATTCGGACTGAATATCGGCTCCACCATAGG
>JAJFVH010000168.1 GCA_021371875.1 Bacteroidales bacterium | reverse complement strand
ATGTAATACCGGTAGAAAGACATTTCCACACACGTATAGCACCCCGTATGGGGTGCAATAAACGAAGGTGGGCGAATAATTCTACCGATATTAAATCCTTAACGGGATTACAGGTCGGAATACGGATAATCATATTATTTTTTGAATAAATTGAAAAAAATTTTTCGCCATATTGTTCTTTTGCCGGTCTATTTGTACCGTTACAGCATTTCGCCGCTTATTCCGCCGCGATGCCGTTACACGCCTACCTGTTCGCAATACACTGTCGAAGCAGTATTGAAACACGGTATTTTGAAAGGCGGATGGTTGTCGATCAAGCGTATCCTGAGCTGTCATCCCTGGGGTGGTAGCGGTTACGATCCGGTTCCCTAAAGAAATTATAGTTAGTCCTGTATTTGTTACATTTCATAAAAATTGTATCTTTGCCATCCGCTTTATTCCAAAAGCGTTGATTTCAAATTGAATTATACGTGGAGAAATATTATTCTTGCGCCTTTTTCGTGGCTTTACGGTTCGATAACCACAGTTCGTAACTGGCTATACGACAGGGGGATATTATCGTCGAGAAGTTTCGACCTGCCGGTTATTTCTATTGGCAATCTGGCGGTTGGCGGCACCGGTAAAACGCCACATGTCGAGTTCATTCTGAATTTATTGAAACCCGATAAAAAAATTGCGATATTAAGCCGCGGATACAAGCGTAAAACAAAAGGATTTGTATTAGCCGATAAAAATACAAACAGTAAAATCATCGGAGACGAACCTTTTCAGATATTCAGCAAAAATCGGGATGTAATAGTCGCCGTTGACGAAAAACGGGTTCACGGGATTGATAGATTATGTGAAATTTACCCCGATTTACAAGTTGTAATACTCGATGATGCTTTTCAGCACCGACAAGTTAATCCGGGATTATCTATTTTATTAACCGATTTTTCTAATTTATATACACGCGATTCACATTTGCCCGGCGGAAATTTAAGAGAAAGCAAAAAAGACAGCAAGAGAGCCGACATAATCATTATAACAAAATGTCCTGTCAACATTTCGCCTATCGAAATGCGGCTAATTGAAAAAGAAATAAAAATTAAACCTCATCAGTCATTATTTTTTTCGAGCTATATTTACAATGAAATTAAGCCTGTTTTTCCTGATTATATATCGGAAATAATGACTTATAACAAAATAAAAAAAGCAAAAACAGACGTTTTATTAGTAGCAGGTATCGTGTCTCCTCAACCGATTGTTGAGCAAATCAATCGGTACACGAACTCTTTACAAACACTGTTTTTCAAGGATCATCATACTTTCCAACGGCAGGATTTACGATTGATTGAAAATAAATTGAACAAAATGGCCGCTCAGGAAAAAATCATTCTGGTAACAGAAAAAGATGCCGCCAGGATTGTTTCAATGACTGATTTTCCCGAGTCATTAAAAAGCATGATTTACACCATCCCAATCAGGGTCAAAATATTACACGATCAAGAACAAATTTTTACAGATAAAATAATTAGCTATGTTGCAGAAAATTCAAGAAACAGCTGACTTTTTAAAGTCAAAAATAAAAAATAGCCCTAAAACAGGCATTATTTTAGGAACGGGTTTAGGAAATTTAGTCACACAAATTGCCGATAAAACGGAAATTCCATACGAAACTATTCCAAACTTCCCGGTATCTACCGTCGAAGGCCACAGTGGGAAACTGATTGTCGGCAAATTGGGCGATGTTGAAGTGCTGGCTATGCAGGGACGTTTTCATTATTACGAAGGATACGACATGAAAGCCGTAACTTTTCCGGTTCGCGTAATGAAAGCTCTTGGCATTGAAACGCTACTCGTTTCAAACGCGTCGGGCGGTGTTCACCCTGATTTTGAAATCGGAGATTTGATGATTATTACCGATCATATCAATCTTTTCCCGGAACATCCGTTGCGTGGGAAAAACTTTGCCGAACTCGGGACCCGCTTCCCCGATATGAGTGAAGCATACTCGAAAGAGTTGATTGCCAAAGCAAAGAGTATCGCCGCAAAAAACAACATCAAAGTTGTTGAGGGTGTGTATGTCGGCACTACCGGACCAACATTCGAAACTCCTGCCGAATACCGTTATTTCCGCGCAATCGGCGGTGATGCCGTAGGGATGAGCACCGTTCCCGAAGTGATTGTAGCAAATCATTCCGGCATGCGTGTTTTTGGCATATCGATAGTAACCGATTTGGGCGTACCGGGAAAAATCGTAGAAGTAACTCACGAAGAAGTACAAGAAATCGGCAACAAGGTACAACCATTGATGACACTGATCATGAAAGAATTGATTCGGGAAATTTAAAACTCTAAATTCAATCACACAATACGATAAAGGCTGAAATTCAAATTTGAATTTCAGCCTTATTTTTTCTATTTGATAATCTTTCTCTTGTCATCACATCAACTCATCACCATCACTCTTCTCTCCATCTTTTTGTCAAATCTCCAAAACTATCTATTCTTCTGTCGCGGAAGAAAGGCCACATACGGCGCACGGTTTCGGAACGGGATAAATCGATGTCTATAATTATATTTTCATCTTTATTGCCGGAAGCCTGAGCGAGAATTTCGCCTTGGGGCCCAGCTACGAAGCTGTTTCCCCAAAACTGAATGCCGTTGGTCGCGCCGGAAGGATCGGGTTCGTTACCTGTACGATTGCATGCAATGACATGAAGTCCGTTTGCTACTGCATGAGCGCGTTGTGAAATCAACCAGGCATCCGTCTGGCGTTGCTTTTCATCAATTGTATCCGTGCTTTCCCACCCAATAGCTGTCGGATAAATCAATATTTCTGCTCCCGCCATGGCCATCATCCGTGCCGCTTCGGGATACCATTGATCCCAGCAAACCATTACCCCCAGTTTTCCAACGGAAGTCTGAATGGGTTCAAAACCCAAATCGCCTGGTGTAAAGTAAAACTTTTCATAATAGGCAGGGTCGTCCGGAATATGCATTTTACGGTATTTTCCTGCGATACTTCCGTCTTTTTCCATGACAACTGCCGTGTTGTGATATAATCCGGCAGTTCGTTTCTCGAACAGGGAAAGTACTAATACCACACCCAGTTCTTTAGCCAGCTTTCCGAACGATTCGGTGGAAGGACCGGGAATGGTTTCAGCTTGCCCAAAAACCGCAGGGTCTTCCGTCTGGCAAAAATACAAGCCATTGTGCAGTTCCTGCAATACGATGAGTTCAGCGCCCTGTGCAGCACAGGCACGAATATTCCGTTCCAGTTTCGCTATGTTTTCAGCACGGCTTGCCGTATTGGATTGTTGGATAAGAGCTATTTTCATTTTTTTCGATATTTACTTCGTGATATTTGTCTTCGGCGTTATTAGCTTTGCGATGTTTCTCACTTGCTTTCTTACCGCTTACTCCTTACCGCCCGGATATTGCATCGTTACGCAATGCAGCGATCCATGTTGTTTGATGAGCGCCATGCAGTCTATTCCTACTATTTCCCGATTGGGAAATGCTTTTTGCATTTGTTGTCTGGCAATCTCATCTTTTGGAGAATGGTAGGTTGGCATTAATACCGCTCCATTCACGATAAGAAAATTAGCATAAGTTGCGGGAAGCCGTTTATCTTGTTCGTAAACTACATCGGTCATGGGAAGCGGTATCAGATTGTAGGGTTTACCCTTTGGGGTTTTAAAAGATTGCAGTTCAAGCTCCATCGCTTTCAATGCTTCGAAATGTTCATCCGTTTCATCCTCGCATTTTACATACGCGATTGTGTCCACACTGCAAAACCGTGCCAGAGTATCCACATGACTGTCGGTATCATCGCCGGCCAAATAACCTGAATTTAACCATAAAACCTGTTTTAGTCCGAAAAGTTCTTTCAGATGGTTTTCGATTTCTTCTTTCGGTTTGTTGTTCCTGTTTTCAGATAGCAAACATTCGGCAGTAGTCAATACGATTCCTTCGCCATTCGATTCGATGCTTCCGCCTTCGAGGACAAAATCAAGACAATTTTTATACTCTGTTTCCGCTCCGAAAATGCCTGCTTTGAAAAGATTCCGTGTAATCTGATTGTCATAATTGGCGGCAAACTTCATTCCCCAGCCGTTGAATGTGAAATCGTAAACCATCGGCTTTCCATCTTCCAAAACGCTTATTCCACCATGATCGCGTGCCCAGGTATCGTTGGTTGGCATTTCGGCAAAGGTAATGCGCGATAAATCGGTATCGCCCAGCCATTGTTCCACTTCGTCGGTATCATTGCAAACAATCAACAGGTTTTCGTGTTTAATAATTTCACGGGCGATGTTGACAAAACAGGCATTTACTTCGTCAAGCATGTAAGCCCAGTCGGTTCCTTCATGAGGCCAGGTCAGCTGGACAAATTGTTGTTCAGCCCATTCGGGCGGTAATATTTTTGATGTATTTGTATTCATAATTCTGCACCAAAATAAACAATAACAAATAGTTACACTCAGTTGTTTTTAGCGTGGTATTTGTCTTAGCGGTTATTTTCCTTTGCAAAAATACTAAAAAACATTCATTTTCCTTTTCACTATTCCAAAGCTGCAAAAAAACAACTATTTTTGCATACAACTATTTTTGATACATAGTATGCACTGAAAATTAGAAACATAAAAGAATCAGGGCATAGAGAAAACCTTTCGGTTTATTATTTACGTAGTTTTGTGTCATTTGCGTTCAACTTTTAAGAATAAATAAAAATGGGAAAAGTATTGATTATCGGCGCCGGAGGCGTGGGAACTGTTGTGGTAAACAAAGTGGCTCAAAATCCGGATGTATTTACTGAAATCATGTTGGCCAGTCGCACCAAATCAAAATGCGACATCATTGCTGCAGATGTAAAAAAACGTTTTGGCATAGAAGTGAAAACGGCTCAGGTTGATGCCGACCATGTTCCTGAATTAGTAAAATTGCTCAATGATTATAAGCCCGAATTGCTTATTAATGTGGCGCTTCCGTATCAGGATTTGACCATTATGGATGCTTGCCTGGAAGCGGGTGTAAACTATCTGGATACTGCCAATTACGAACCAAAAGACGAAGCTCATTTTGAATACAGCTGGCAATGGGCATACAAAGACCGCTTTGAAAAAGCTGGATTGACTGCTATTCTCGGTTGCGGTTTCGACCCGGGAGTAACCAGCATTTATACAGCTTATGCAGCAAAACATCATTTTGATGAAATTCAATATCTGGATATTGTGGATTGCAATGCCGGCGATCATCACAAAGCTTTTGCCACCAATTTTAATCCGGAAATTAATATCCGTGAAGTTACTCAACGCGGAAAATATTGGGAAAACGGGCAATGGGTGGAAACCGAACCGCACGAAATTCATAAACCGTTGAATTATCCCGAAATCGGACCGAAAGAATCCTATGTGATTTATCACGAAGAATTAGAATCGTTGGTGAAAAATTACCCGACTATCAAACGTGCCCGCTTCTGGATGACTTTCGGACAGGAATA
>JAJFVH010000123.1 GCA_021371875.1 Bacteroidales bacterium | reverse complement strand
ATGAAACCCCCATGACCGAGATTAAAAATCAGGACACACAAGGAGATGATTATAAAATAACAAAACTCAAAGTACCTGTATTATTCCCCCTTTAGGGGGTTAGGGGGCAGATATATAAATTATAAACACATGAAAAAAACTATAACAATATCTACAATATTGGCATTTCTTAGCTCTTCGCTTGCTGCCCAGACTACTACACCAAGCGTAACACCAACAATCAATTCGGGAGATACAGCTTGGATGATTGTAGCCACAGCGCTTGTATTATTCATGTCTATTCCGGGATTGTCTCTGTTTTATGGAGGCCTGGTACGACGTAAAAACGTTTTGAATATCTTTATGCAGGTTTTTATTCTTGTGGCAGTGATTAGCATCGAATGGGTCGTAATAGGCTATAGCAATGCTTTTGGTTCAAGCTCCATCGAATGGTTAAAACCCTATTTTGGAGGTTTCGATTGGGCTTTTTTACATAATATTCATTTAAACGACCTTAGTCCTTATTTCATATCCCATTCTCAAACAGCGGCCGATGGCAGTTCAATCGGCACCATTCCTCATATTGTGTTTATCATGTTTCAGGGAATGTTCGCCGTTATTACGCCGGCTCTGATTATCGGTGCATTTGCCGAACGGATCAGCTTTAAAGGCTTTCTGGTCTTTTCAATACTTTGGGCATTATTTATTTACAATCCTATAGCCCACTGGGTTTGGTCGGGAGATGGCTGGTTATACAAATTAGGAGCATTGGACTTTGCCGGTGGAACTGTTGTTCATATCAATGCCGGTATTGCAGCTATTGTTACAGCCATTATGCTTGGTAAACGACGCGACTATAAAGGACATGCACTGCCGCCTCATAACATTACTTATGTAGTGATAGGAGCCGCCATGCTTTGGGTTGGTTGGTTTGGCTTTAATGCCGGAAGCGGATTAGCAGCTGACGGACTTGCAGGGAATGCTTTTATGGTAACACATATAGCAGCGGCAACAGCAGCTTTAACCTGGGCTTTACTCGAATGGATTTTAGATAAACGGCCAACTATCGTCGGCATCAGTACCGGTGCAGTAGGCGGTTTGGTAGCCATTACTCCTGCAGCCGGTTTCGTAGGTGTTAGCGGTGCGTTGATAATTGGAATTATTGTTTCACTAATTTGCTTTGCAATGGTTGCGTATGTTAAACCCAGACTGGGATACGATGATTCGTTAGATGCTTTCGGCGTTCATGGCATCGGAGGTATAGTCGGAGCCATTCTGACCGGTGTTTTAGCTACGCCTTTTGTTCAATCGAGTTACAGCGGGGCTGTTTACGGAAATTTCCACCAATTATGGATACAACTGATAGCAGTTGGAGCAACCATAGTTTTCTCGGGGGTAGGTACTTTCATTTTATTCAAAATTACAGATAAATTAGTTGGAGTACGCGCCGATGATATGCACGAAGCCATCGGACTTGATGAAACCCAACACGGTGAAACAGCATACACCAATTTTGATTAAATCGCAGGTTACAAATGATCTTAATTTATTAAAATGTTAATACAAGATATAAAAAAAACTTAGCAGAAATTACGCGAAACGGCAGATATTCCGTTTTGTCTGTACCAAAGCTGTAAAGGTATACACGGTAAATTCAACTTCAACTCTTTATCGTGTGTTTTTAGTTTTATTGTTTCGGACAGGCTACTTCGTGATGAAATAGTCTGTTCATTTTTTAAATATGATAAAAAACCAAACCATTTTTAGGTCAAAAGATTATTGTCAAAATAGAATCAATATGTTATTATTTCAATTATTTCAGTTACTTTTGTAAGCAACTCTCCTGAATATAAAATAACTCGTTTGAAATCGTATTTTATTTACAAAAAACCAAATTGAAATTAATATCACTATATTACTTTATAAATAAAACGAATAAAACAACTTTAATATCAAATTAAAACCAAGTACTGAATTAATATTAAAAACCAATTAAAAAATTGCTCTAAACTATCATTTTATTTACTTTTGCACTGAATTAAAATCAGAAAGAAAGCATATTACGACAAAAAGTAAAAAATAATAAAACAAATAATCAAATAACACAACAATTATGTCAGCATTAAGATTTAAAGCAGTAGAAGAAGCCTTCAAGAAAAAAGCGCTATGTGTTACACCTCCTTCAAAATTTACCACCGATTATTATGGTAAGTATGTGTTTACAAAATCTGTTATGGCTAAATACTTGTCGAAAGACATTATGAAGTCACTGAATAACGCTATTGAACAAGGAGTTACGCTTGATCGTCATATTGCCGATGACGTTGCAACAGGCATGAAAATGTGGGCAATGGAACTCGGTGCAACTCACTACACACACTGGTTTCAACCATTGACTGACGGAACTGCAGAAAAACATGATTCATTTATCGACTATGCTGGTGCGCCGGGAGAAGCAATTATCGAAGAGTTTTCAGGCAAATTGCTGGCTCAACAAGAACCCGATGCATCTTCTTTCCCAAGTGGAGGTATCCGTAGTACGTTCGAAGCCCGTGGTTATACAGCCTGGGATCCTTCATCTCCTGCATTTGTTGTAGATGACACTTTATGTATCCCTACTATATTTATTTCGTATACAGGCGAATCTCTTGATTTGAAAGCTCCTCTATTGAAATCGTTGAATGCCGTAAATAAAGCGGCTACGGCAGTTTGTCAAATGTTCGATCCTAATGTAAAAAAAGTGCTTGCTTACCTAGGCTGGGAACAGGAGTATTTTCTGGTTGACGAAGGTTTATATGCAACCCGTCCTGACCTGGTACTGACTGGACGTACATTGCTCGGACACGAATCGGCTAAAAACCAACAAATGGAAGACCACTATTTTGGTGCCGTTCCTACCCGTGTGGCAGCATACATGAAAGATCTTGAATTCGAAGCATATAAATATGGAATCCCATTAAAAACCAGACACAACGAGGTAGCTCCCAACCAATTTGAGCTGGCTCCTATTTTTGGCGAATGTAATCTGGCTGTTGACCAAAACTTGTTGGTTATGTCAATTATGAAAAAAGTAGCCCGTCGTCATAGTTTTCGGGTGTTGTTGCACGAAAAACCATTCGCAGGCATCAACGGATCAGGAAAACATAACAACTGGTCGCTCGGAACCGATACCGGCGTAGGATTGTTAACCCCTGGAAAAACTCCTGAAGAAAACCTTCAATTCATTACTTTCCTGGTAAATATATTGATGGCTGTTTATAAAAACAATGCTTTGCTGAAAGCTTCAATCATGACGGCTCAAAACGCTCACCGTTTGGGAGCCAATGAAGCGCCTCCTGCCATAATATCGGCTTTCCTGGGAACCCAGGTTACAGCCGTGCTCGACAAACTTGAAAACAGCACCAGCGACGAGGCCATCGTATTGGACAACAAAAAACGGTTGAGCCTTGGCATCGCACATATTCCGGAAGTATTGTTGGACAATACCGACCGTAACCGTACTTCTCCATTTGCATTTACCGGTAACCGTTTCGAGTTCCGTGCAGTAGGTTCATCGGCAAACTGTTCTTCGGCTATGGCTACTTTGAATACTGCCGTTGCTGCCCAGTTAATAGAATTTAAAGCTGAAGTTGATGCAAAAATTGCTACCGGTTCAACAGAACAAAGCGCTATTTTTGAAGTAATCAAATCATATATCAAAGCTTCCAAAGCAATTCGTTTCGATGGAAACGGTTATAGTGAAGAATGGAAAGCTGAAGCTGCAAAACGCGGATTAGACTGCGAAACAAGTGTTCCTGAAATTTATAAAGCATACACAACTCCCGAAAGTGTGAAAATGTTTGAATCAATGGGAGTGCTGACCGAAAAAGAATTACATGCACGTAACGAGGTAAAATGGGAAACATACACCAAATGGTTACAAATTGAAGCCCGTGTTTTAGGTGATTTATCCATGAATCATATTATTCCGCTGGCAACCCGTTACCAAAGTTTCTTGTTAGATAATGTAAGCAAAATCAAAGCAGTTTTCTCGGGCGAAAAAGCCGATAAGCTCAGCACATTAGACACTGCATTGATTATTGAAATCGGCGAACGCATTGCTGCTATCAAAAATGCCGTTGATGATCTGATCGACACACGCCGTCAGGTCAATAAAATTGAGCATGAATATGAAAAAGCTGTCGCCTATCACGACAAAGTTCTACCTTATTTCGACATCATTCGTTATAATTCGGACAAGTTAGAATTAATCGTTGACGACGAAATGTGGACTTTGCCTAAGTATCGCGAATTATTATTTATTCGGTAAGCCATTTATCTTTAGATAAATATCTCTATAATAGTAGTGGGAGGCTTATTTTAAAGTTCTCCCACTATTTATAAAAAAACAATAAAACACCAACATTACGAAGAGTTTAATTTAATTTTAAACTCAAAAAACGACATCCTTATGAATTCAACCCAATTAAATATAGATGAATATGAGCAGCGTTCGCTGTATTCAATTCAAAACGAACACGATGCCTGTGGAGTAGGCCTTATTTTAAACCTGTATGGCGAAAAATCGCACGAGATTGTTGAAAAAGGCCTGCAGGTACTCGAAAACATGGTACACCGCGGAGCCGAAAGCGCCGACAACAAAACAGGTGACGGAGCAGGTATTTTAGTACAGATTCCTCACGAATTTATTTTGCTTCAGGGCATTCCCGTACCTGCCAAAGGCCGCTACGGAACCGGATTGGTTTTCCTCCCCAAAGATGCTTCCAAAGCACAACTCTGCCTCAATGTGATCAAAGAAAATGTCGAAAAAGAAGGATTAAATCTTCTGTCCATCCGCGATGTTCCGGTCAACAGCAATATTCTCGGAGAAATTTCCGCCTCGAACGAACCGCAAATCAAACAAATCTTTGTTACAGGAGCTCCCAACCAGCAGGAACTTGAGCATAAACTATATGTAGTGCGCAAAAAAATCGAAAAATCTATTCTCCAATCCAATATTGCCAAAGAACGTAGTTTTTATATCGTAAGTCTTTCGACCAAACAAATGGTTTACAAAGGCATGCTTACTTCGCTGCAATTG
This sequence comes from Bacteroidales bacterium, assembly GCA_021371875.1. GTDB lineage: Bacteria > Bacteroidota > Bacteroidia > Bacteroidales > Paludibacteraceae > Paludibacter. The sequence continues at coordinate 9,180 of JAJFVH010000123.1, read as the reverse complement.
CGCGAATACTACTCCGATTTATCAAACGAAAACTTTACCAGCGGTATTTCGTTGGTTCACTCGCGTTTCAGCACCAATACTTTCCCAACCTGGGACTTGGCTCAACCTTTCCGTTTATTGGGACACAATGGTGAAATCAATACCATTCGCGGTAACCGCCAGTGGATGGAATCGCGCGAAAGCGTTTTAAAATCGGATCAACTGGGCAATCTACAGGATTTATATCCTATCGTGCAACCGGGCATGAGCGACAGCGCTTCGTTGGATAACGTGCTTGAATTCCTGGTAATGTCGGGCAAAAGTCTTCCTCATGCCATGGCCATGCTTGTTCCCGAAAGCTGGAATAAAAAGAATCCTATTTCGGACAATCTGCGCGCATTCTACGAATATCACAGTACTTTTATGGAACCCTGGGACGGCCCGGCAACCTTGTTGTTCAGCGACGGACGGTATGCCGGCGGCATGCTCGACCGTAACGGCTTACGTCCTGCCCGTTACCTGGTTACACACGATAACCTGATGGTCATTGCTTCCGAAACGGGAACCATCGAATTCGAACCTTCACGTATCAAAGAAAAAGGTCGCTTGAAACCGGGTAAAATGTTGATGGTCGACACCGAACTGGGACAAATCTATTACGATAATGAATTGAAAGAAGGTCTGGCTAAAGCTTTCCCTTACCGCGACTGGCTGAACAGGAACTGTATCAATCTTGACGATATTTCTTCGGGCCGTAACATTAAAAACGAACTGAATAATTACCGGACACTTTTGCATACTTTCGGCTATTCAACAGAAGACGTCGAAAGATTAATTCTCCCCATGGCGAACGATGGATATGAACCTACTTCGTCGATGGGTAACGATACTTCATTGTCGGTTTTCTCCGACAAGCCACAACGCCTTTTCAATTATTTTCGCCAACAATTTGCACAGGTTACCAATCCGCCTATCGACCCCATTCGCGAAGAACTGGTGATGTCGCTGACCGGATACATTGGTTCGGTACATCAAAACCTGTTGGAACCTGCCCGTGAGATTTGTAAAATGGTGAAACTGAAAAGTCCGGTACTGACCAATACCCAGTTCGATATTTTAATGAACCTGAATTACAAAGGATTCTACACCATCTCATTGCCTATGCTTTTCGATCCGAAAAAAGGAGCAAAAGGATTGGAATCGGCTATTCAGGAGCTCTGCCTGTCCGTTGAAAAAGCAGTGGACGATGGTAAAAATTATATCGTGTTGAGCGACCGCGGTGTAGATGCAGACCATGCACCGATTCCTTCGTTGCTGGCAGTTTCGGCTGTGCATTTATATCTTATTCAGAAAAGAAAAAGAATGCAGATCGATATTGTGGTTGAATCGGCCGAACCCCGTGAAGTAATGCACTTCGCCCTCTTGTTTGGTTTTGGCGCTAATGCGGTGAATCCGTATATGATTTTTGCCATTATCAACGAAAGAATCAAGTCGGGCGATATCAACATGGATCTCGAAACAGCCAAAAAACATTATATCAAAGCGGTTAATAAAGGTTTATTGAAAGTACTTTCGAAAATGGGCAATTCTACCCTGCGCAGTTACCGTGGAGCACATATTTTCGAAGCTATAGGTATATCAAGCTCATTCCTGAATAAATACTTCAAGGGAATTTCTTCGGCTATCGAAGGTATCGACATCGATGATGTAGCCGCCGAAGTCATTAAACCTCACACCGAGGCATTCTATCCCCAAGAAGGAAGCGACTCCGGCCAACTATTGAATTTGGGGCAGTACGCTTATCGTGTAGATGGCGAAAATCACGCCTGGAACCCTGAAACAATTGCCCGATTACAAATTGCAACCAGAACAGGCAGTTACGAAAAATACAAAGAATACACTAAAATCGTTGATGAAAAACCAAAACCGATTTTTATTCGCGATTTGATGGACTACAAACGGAATCCGATTGACATCAGCGAAGTAGAGCCGGCAGAAAATATAATGAAACGTTTTGTAACCGGCGCCATGTCCTACGGATCAATCAGCCGCGAAGCGCATGAGGCTATGGCTATGGCGATGAATATAATTGGCGGACGAAGCAATACTGGCGAAGGTGGCGAAGACCCCGAACGTTACAAAAAGCGCGAAGATGGTTTGAGCACGCGGAGTGCCATCAAACAGGTTGCTTCGGGGCGTTTCGGTGTAACTGCCGAGTACCTGGTAAATGCCGACGAAATACAGATTAAAATTGCACAGGGCGCTAAACCTGGTGAAGGAGGACAACTTCCTGGCCATAAAGTAGATAAAATAATTGCCAAAACCCGCCATTCTATTCCGGGAATCTCGTTGATTTCACCTCCACCCCACCACGATATTTATTCTATCGAAGATTTGGCTCAACTTATCTACGATTTAAAAAATATCAACCCCACTGCCATGATCAGTGTGAAATTAGTATCGGAAACAGGAGTAGGAACAATTGCCGCCGGCGTAGCAAAAGCTAAAGCCGACCTGATTCTGATCAGTGGAGCCGAAGGTGGTACTGGTGCAAGTCCTTCGAGTTCTATCAAACATGCCGGCCTTCCGGTCGAAATCGGACTGGCCGAAACCCAACAAACCCTGGTATTAAACAACCTCCGTGGACAGATTCGGTTGCAAACCGACGGCCAGTTGAAAACAGGCCGCGATATTATTGTTGCAGCCTTGTTGGGCGCCGAAGAATACGGTTTTGCAACCAGTGCGCTGATTATCCTCGGTTGCGTAATGATGCGCAAATGCCACCTGAATACTTGTCCGGCAGGTGTTGCCACGCAAGACGAAGAGTTACGTAAACATTTCGTTGGAAAATACGAATATCTGGTAAATTTTTTCAATTTCGTTGCGGAAGATGTGCGTGAACATTTAGCTCAAATGGGCTATCGCAGTATGGACGAAATTATCGGACATTCCGAATTGCTCGAACGCAAAAAAATTGAAGGTAACTCAAAGCTGAACAAGGTGGATTTGTCGAGAATCATGTTTGTTCATAATCAAGGAGATGGCGTTGCACTTCGTCAGGTTAAAACACAGGATCACAAAATCGATAAAATACTGGATCGTGAACTGATTAAAAAATCACTGCCTGCACTTGATTTGTGTATGCCTGTTGAGATTAAAAGTAAAATCAAAAATACAGACCGTACAGTGGGCGCCATGCTTTCGGGCGAAATTGCCAAACGGTATGGTCAGGCAGGTTTGCCTAACGATACGATAAAAGCCTCTTTCACAGGTTCTGCTGGACAGAGTTTCGGTGCATTTTTGAGCAAAGGAGTTTCCTTTGAACTGACAGGCGAAGCAAACGACTATGTAGGAAAAGGGCTTTCGGGAGGTAAAATTATTATGATCGCTCCTAAAGAAAGTACATTCGAACCGGAAAAGAATATAATTGCCGGTAATACCATTCTGTATGGCGCCACTTCGGGCGAAGTATATATCAACGGGGTGGTTGGCGAACGTTTCTGCGTTCGTAACTCGGGAGCAACTGCGGTGGTTGAAGGCGCCGGCGATCACTGCTGCGAATATATGACAGGCGGACGGACGGTGGTTCTGGGGTCGACGGGCCGTAACTTTGCTGCCGGTATGAGTGGTGGTGTGGCTTACGTGCTCGACGAAGAAGGCAATTTCGATTTCTTCTGTAACATGGAAATGGTTGAACTTTCGCTGATTGAAGACAGCCATGACAGCAAAGAACTGAGAACCCTGATTGAAAATCATTACAGATATACAAACAGTAAACGTGCGAAACAAATACTTGGCAACTGGAAAGAATATGTCGATAAATTCATTAAAGTAGTTCCCATTGAATACAAAAAAGTATTGCAGGAAGAAAAAATGGAAGCAATCAACAAGAAAATTGCCCAGGTAGAAAGGGATTATTAAGACCTCTAACCCCTACAAGTGGAAAAGAAGAAAGAAAAACAATAAAATTATTAACTTATCAAAAATACGACCTTTAAGTCTTCCTTTTGCGGAAGATTTAGAGGGGCTGATAACAATATGGGAAATCCGAAAGCATTTATGAATATACCCCGCAAAGAAGCGGGTTACCGCCCTATAAACGAACGTATATACGATTTCGGGGAGGTTGAACAGACATTGAATCGCGAAGACCGCAAATTGCAGGCTTCACGCTGTATGGATTGTGGCGTTCCTTTTTGTCATTGGGGATGTCCGCTTGGCAATAAAATGCCGGAATGGCAGGATTTGATTTATAAAGGAAAATGGAAAGAAGGCGTTGAAGTGTTACACGAAACAAATAACTTTCCTGATTTTACTGGCCGTATCTGCCCTGCTCCGTGCGAAAAATCCTGTGTACTCGCACTACACGAATCACCGGTTACCATTCGCGAAAACGAATGTGCGGTAACCGAAGTGGCATTCAGCGAAGGCATGATCAAGGCACAACCACCCAAAACACGCACCGGCAAAAAAGTTGCCGTAATTGGTTCGGGACCGGCCGGATTAGCTACCGCACAACAATTAAACCGTAAGGGGCATTCTGTAACTGTTTTTGAAAAAGAAAACGGTTTGGGCGGATTATTACGCTATGGTATTCCAAACTTCAAACTGAACAAGAATATAATTGACCGCCGCATGGCTCAATTGATTGAAGAAGGCATTGAATTCAAAACAAATACTGAAGTTGGCAAAGACATTTCGGGCAAGGAAATTATGAGTAACTACGATGCGGTGTGTATTGCCATCGGAGCGGGACATCCGCGCGACATCAAACCTGAAGGCCGTAACCTGAAAGGGATTTATTTTGCCATGGAATTTCTGAGCCAGCAGAATCAGTTGATTACCGGTGAAGTTGTTCCCGAAAAGACAATTATCAACGCGAAGGATAAACATGTGTTGGTAATCGGTGGCGGCGATACGGGTTCCGACTGCGTGGGAACTTCTGTTCGCCAGGGCGCTGTAAAAATAACACAAATTGAAATTTTACCTCAGCCTCCGATAGGTAAAAATCCGGATACGCCGTGGCCATATTACCCCAATATCCTGAAAACATCGAGTTCACACCAAGAAGGCTGTGAGCGTAAATGGAGCCTGAATACGGTGGCTTTCAAAGGCGAAAATGGGAAATTAACCGAGGTACTGGTTGAAGAAGTGGAATGGACCAAAGACGAAACCGGACGTTTTAATATGAAACCAACCGGAAAAACCGAAACCATCAAAGCGGATTTGGTTTTCCTTGCTCTGGGCTTTGTACATCCCGTTCAGGAAGGCTTATTGACCGAGCTCGGCGTAAAATTCGATGCCCGTGGCAATGTAGCAACCGATACGGAAAGCAAAAGCAGTGTAGCAAAAGTTTTTGCTACCGGCGATGCCGCTATGGGAGCCAGTTTGGTTGTACGCGCCATTGCTTCCGGTCGCAAAGTAGCCGAAGACATTCACAAATCTTTATAAAAAAGCCCCCTAAATCCCCTAAGGGGGACTTTAAGAATAAAACTATAAAAAAATAAATCTAATAAAAAATAAAATGATTATCCGCAAAAGCACCGAACCCTGAATTAGGCTAAATTGCGGATAATCATAAAAAATAATGCGCTTCTCAAAAGTCCCCCTTGGGGGATTTAGGGGGCTTAAAAATTAAAAATATGTGTGGAATAGTATGTGCATTTGATATAAAACAGCCTGTACAGGATTTGCGTCCCCAGGTATTGAAAATGTCTAAAAAAATTCGTCACCGCGGACCGGACTGGTCAGGTATTTTCTCAAACGGGAAAGCAATTTTAGCGCACGAGCGCCTGTCGATTGTCGATCCTGAATCGGGAAAACAACCGCTTTTCAGCAAAGATGGTAAACTCGTGTTGGCTGTAAACGGTGAAATTTATAATCATCAGGAAATTCGCAAACAATTTGAAGGAAAATATGAATTCCTGACTAAATCGGATTGTGAAGTGATTTTGGCACTTTATCGTGAAAAAGGTTCGGATTTTTTGGAAGACCTGAACGGGATTTTTGCTTTCGCACTTTATGATATTGAAAAAAATGTATATATGATCGGCCGCGATCATATCGGTATCATTCCCCTTTACCAGGGCTGGGACGACGAAGGCACCTATTATGTGGCTTCCGAGCTGAAAGCTTTGGAAGGTAAATGTTCGAAGATCGAAGAATTTCTTCCCGGCGAATATTATTATAGCGAGGATGAAAAACATGTCAAATGGTATACCCGCGACTGGATGGATTATGAAGCGGTGAAGGAAAACGAATCGGACATTGACCAACTTCGTCAGGCGCTCGAAGATGCCGTAGAACGCCAGTTGATGACCGATGTGCCTTATGGCGTATTGCTTTCGGGTGGTTTGGATTCATCTATAATTTCGGCAGTTGCTAAAAAATATGCAGCCAAACGTATCGAATCGGGGAATACGCAGGATGCCTGGTGGCCCCAACTCCATTCATTTGCCGTAGGACTGGAAGGTTCGCCCGACTTAGTGGCCGCCCGTAAAGTGGCCGATCATATCGGAACCATTCATCACGAAATACATTTTACGGTGCAGGAAGGACTGGATGCCATTCGTGATGTAATTTACCATATCGAAACTTACGATGTTACCACCATTCGCGCCAGCACTCCTATGTATCTATTGGCACGCGTCATCAAATCGATGGGTGTAAAAATGGTACTTTCGGGTGAAGGAGCGGATGAGATTTTCGGAGGATACCTCTATTTCCACAAAGCGCCTAATGCAGAAGAATTTCATAAGGAAACTGTTCGGAAGCTCGATAAGTTGCATCTCTATGATTGCCTCCGTGCCAATAAATCGTTGGCATCCTGGGGAGTTGAAGGTCGTGTACCATTTCTGGACAAGGAATTTATGGATGTAGCCATGCGCTTAAATCCCAAAGATAAAATGGCCGGTAACGGTAAAATGGAAAAATGGATTCTTCGCAAGGCATTTGAAGATTATTTGCCCGAAAGCGTTGCCTGGCGCCAGAAAGAACAGTTTTCGGACGGTGTGGGTTACAACTGGATCGATACATTGAAGGAATTAACAAGCAATATGGTAAGCGACGAGCAAATGGCTCATGTAAACGAAGCATTTCCCATTAATCCGCCGATGAACAAAGAGGAATATTACTATCGAACTATCTTTACCGATCACTTTCCTTCAGAATCGGCATCGAAATGTGTGCCTTCGGTACCTTCGGTAGCTTGCAGCACTCCCATCGCTTTGGAATGGGATGCCGCCTTCAAAAACATGAACGACCCTTCGGGACGTTCGGTAAAAAGCGTGCATGAACAAGGATATAAATAAACACCTCAATCTGCGCCAACTGGTGTGAGAATACAGGAAGGGTTGAATCAAAATTCACCCTTCCTTTTTTACTGAAAAGGGTTGCGTTGATTAAGTTATCTAAAATCAGAATGTTACTTTGGTTACTTTTTCATAGATGGTAAATAATCCACGTTTTGAGCCGGCAGTGTAAACAACCTCGGGATAGTAACCGTTTATGTCGGTTCCGGTTGCAGAGCCGCCGGTATACACATTGTATGTAGCGCCCATGCTAAATGCCGGCAACGAAGCCATAATGCAATAAGCATTTTTTGTAGTTCTGAAAGTCAGCACTTTATTGCCCGAAGCGTCCTGTATATTTACAATTGTACCCGGATTTAAAATGGAATTGAACCTGATCAGTACCGAGTTTTGTGAAGATGCATCGCCCGGCGCAAGTGAAGTGGCGCCCGAAGCAGCTATTATTCCGCCCGAAACCAGGCAAGTACTGCGATAAGTTACCGCATCGTCGGATTGAGTTGAAGAGCCCTGCACAACCAGCAAACCGGCAGTCATGCTGATACTTCCGTTGCTGTCCAAAGCATCTCCTTTTTCGGTGGTTAAAAGTATGGTTCCACCATTTATATTGATTGAGCTGCCATCGTCGGTAGTTAAATCGGCGCCCAATGTTGCTTTCAAGCAATCGTTTCGCGAGTCAATACTTATTTTGCCGGCATTGATTGTAATGTTGTGCGAACTGATGCCTTTAATCGCCTTCGTAATATTTAAATCTCCATTGTTTACTATCAGCGTCGAATCCGAATCGATAGGTTTATTGCCTGATAATAAGGTGAAATTCCCATCGTTTATTTCAATATCATTATCGGCATCGATGCAGTTGTCGGCAGAATTGATGTAGAAAGTTCCGCCCGAGATATAAATTTTATTTTGTGATTTTAAGCCTTTCGAAGAACCCGAACCGGGCGTAAATGTACTTCCGCCTCCCGAAATTAATTCAAAAATACCCTTATTGATCGTTAAAATACTTTGAGCCGAAATGGCATCATTCGCTGATACAATTTGAAAAGTTCCTCCGTTAATCTCAATAAAACCATCGTTTAGAGTCGAATCCTTGTCCGATTTCAAACCATCTCCACCACTGATAACCTTGATATTTCCATCCTGTATTTTCAGGTAATCTTTGCCTTTTATACCAAAGCCAACAGCGTTGATATCCAGGCTACCACTTTCAATTACAAGTTCATCCCTGCTCGCAATACCTCCGTTATAATTACCATTTACGGTCAGTTTCCCCTGTCCGAAAACAGCCAGATAATCTTTGCTGTAAATGGCGGAATTCAGGCTGTCCTTTGTAATGGTATAATTAGCTGCATCGGTAAAAGTATTATTTGTTCCTTCAGGTAAAATAAGAATTGTTTTTTTTGCATCAGCCACAAACAAAGGTGATGAGGTTGAATTCGACACATTTACATTATTCAAGATTAACCGGACAATCCCCGATGTATTAACGATTATTTGCCCGTCAGCCAATGTCCCTGTGATTTCGTAAGTTCCTTTCGCATTAATGTTCAACACCGAACCAGCAACCGTAACATTTTTACTGTCGGTAATAATGGAAGAATTGTTGAGTGAAATTTTCACAACTTTTGTTGCGTCCCACACATAATCAAGTGTATCGGCATCCGTAGTAGTTTGGTTATCAATTACGTTTTCGGGATCGCACGAATAGAAACAAAGGATTAGAGATAAGAATGTGACTAAAAATAAGTGATTTTTCATGTGTTTATAATTTATATATCTGCCCCCTAACCCCCTAAAGGGGGAATAATACAGGTACTTTGAGTTTTGTTATTTTATAATCATCTCCTTGTGTGTCCTGATTTTTAATCTCGGTCATGGGGGTTTCATCTGT
>JAJFVH010000095.1 GCA_021371875.1 Bacteroidales bacterium | reverse complement strand
AACTAATGCAAAGGCCGAAAGATTAAATGGTAAAATTAATAGATTCGTCTCTAATAATTATGGCATAAAAGACAAAGACTTTGCATTGTATAGAATAGCAAACTATTTTTCATAGCACCTCAAAAAAAGAAATAACCCAAAAAAATATGAATATCGAAATAGAACGCAAGTTTCTGGTAACCGGCGAATACAAACAGTTAGCCAATAAATCGTACCGTATCGCGCAGGGATATCTATCTTCCGCACCCGGACGAACCGTGCGTATCCGCATAAAAGGAGAAAAAGGCTTTATTACGATAAAAGGCAATAGTAACAAATCGGGGTTGAGCCGCTTCGAATGGGAAAAAGAGATCGATCTCAGCGATGCCCGCCAGTTGTTACTTCTTTGCGAAAACGGAATAATTGATAAAACACGTTATGAAATTGTATTCAGCAACAAAACATTCGAAGTGGATGAGTTTCATGGCGACAATGAAGGTTTGACAATTGCCGAACTGGAACTTACTTCTGAAAATGAATTATTTAAAAAACCCGAATGGTTGGGGGAAGAAATTACCGGAAATAAACGATATTACAACAGCTACCTGAGTAAAAATGCATATAAAAATTGGTAAATAATAAGAGAAATTAGAAATAAATAATTTATTTTTGTAGAACTATTGAATAAATATACACACATTAAAGAGTGAATAAACCTAAAAACAAGCATTAAAAGACCATAGTTTATCCCAAATAAATTAATTTTGTCCCTGCATTGAGGTTTATTTCCCACTTTCTTGCTTTTTGTGCAATTATTATTTTCCTTTGCAACAAAGTTTGAAAAGATAAAATGCCAAAAAGTTGACAACGAAACAAGCGACAATAGAAGCTCTGTTTTTCAATCTTATAATAAATTTATTAAATGAAAAAAATATTTTTTATTTTATGTATCTTTTTCTTTTCAGTAATCATTTTAAAAGCTCAAAATGAACTTTATCAGAAAAAAGAATATATTTTCAAAAACGACACCTTACGTTACAGAATTCTCTACCCCGAAAATTACGATTCATCAAAATCATACCCCTTAGTATTGTTTCTCCACGGTTCAGGCGAACGTGGCAACGATAACGAAAAACAACTCATTCATGGCTCTTCGTTATTTACCAACCCCGAAAACAGGACAAAATTCCCGGCTATTGTCGTATTCCCGCAATGTCCCGAAAATCAATATTGGGCGCCGGTCGGTTCGCATGCTAATGGATTCAGTTATGTTAATACAAAAAAACCTACTGAACCAATGCAAATGGTTATACGTTTGATAAAAGAATTAAAGAAAAACGAGGCTGTTGATAAAAAAAGGATTTATGTTTCGGGGCTTTCGATGGGCGGAATGGGTACTTACGATTTAATATGTCGTTATCCTAAAACCTTTGCAGCTGCTATTCCTATTTGCGGCGGTGTGAGTTTAGACAGACTCAAAAAAGTAAAAAGAATGCCGATTCGTATTTATCACGGTTCGGCTGATAATGTTGTTTCACCGGAACATTCCCAAAATGCCTATACGGAATTGAAAGCAAACGGATCACAAACAGTTGAATTAATTGTTTTTCCGGGAGTAGAACATAATAGCTGGGACGATGCATTTGCGCAGCCCGATTTTCTGGGTTGGATGTTTTCAAAGAAATTAAAATAAACATTTATAATACAATAAACAAAAATCTAATCAATTATTCTAATTCGGAGTAAAGTGAAATAAACTTAAAAATGCACATATTACTTTCTTGCGTGCAATATTAATTACCTTTGCAAACCGATATAAAATTAAAATACAATGGCAAAATTTAAAGGTGCAGTAGTGGTAAATACCGAGCGTTGTAAAGGATGCGACTTATGTGTTGTAGCCTGTCCAACAACGGTTTTATCTCTATCAAACGAAGCAAACTCAAAAGGATTTAATTTTTCACACATGTCCGATCCCGAATCTTGTGTAGGATGTGCGGCATGTGCGTATGTATGTCCCGATGCATGTATAACAGTTTACAAAGTAAAGGTTCAATAGTACAATAAAAACAATAAATTGAACGAAATCAATTAAAAAAACACCAACAATGAATACAGATAAAGAACAAAATAAAGAAGAAGTCAGATTAATGAAGGGTAACGAAGCAGTTGCTCATGCAGCCATTCGCTGCGGTTGCGATGGATACTTCGGTTATCCTATCACTCCTCAATCGGAAATAATGGAAACGCTTATGGAGCTCGAACCATGGAATACAACCGGAATGGTGGTATTACAGGCCGAAAGTGAAACAGCTTCTATCAATATGGTTTACGGAGCCGCCGGTTGTGGCAAGAAAGCAATGACCTCGTCATCGAGTCCGGGCGTTAGTTTAATGCAGGAAGGAATTTCTTACATGGTAGGAGCCGAATTGCCTTGCGTAATCGTAAACGTAATGCGCGGAGGTCCGGGATTAGGGACAATTCAACCCAGTCAGGCTGATTATTTTCAGACTGTTAAAGGTGGTGGGCATGGCGACTATAAAATGATTACCCTTGCGCCAGCTTCGGTTCAGGAAATGGCCGACCATACCGTTATGGCTTTTGATCTGGCTTTCAAATACCGCACTCCGACTATGGTTTTGGCCGACGGGATCATTGGTCAAATGATGGAAAAAGTAGTGCTTCCACCCTATCAACCCAGATGGACTGAAGAAGAAATCAGACAAAATACACCATGGGCTACCTTGGGAAAAACACCCGACCGCAAACCAAATGTAATCAACTCACTACGTCTTCAGGCATCCGATATGGAAGAACTCAATTTACTTTTGCAGTCACGTTATCGCGAAATTGAAAAAAAAGAAGTGTTGTTTGAAGAATTTGGTTGCGATGATGCCGAATATCTGATCGTAGCTTTTGGAATTAGTGCCCGTATCTGTCAGAAAGCAGTTGAAATAGCAAGAAAAGAAGGAATCAAAGCCGGACTTTTACGTCCTATTACACTTTATCCTTTTCCGACTGAAGCATTGAAAAAACATGCCGAAAAGGTAAAAGGCATGCTTTCTGTTGAAATGAGCGCCGGACAAATGGTTGAAGATGTTCGATTGGCTGTAAACGGGAAAGTACCTGTTGAATACTACGGACGTATGGGCGGAATCGTGCCCGCGCCGGATGAAGTCGTTGAAGCATTGAAAAACAAACTGATTAAATAGAGTATGTTTTTTTAGTCAAAAGTTGTTTAAAGAATTTGTATATGTCATTGATATTTGTTATCTTAGCTAAAAATTAGTTCTATATGAAACTATACAATGAATTGAAGCTCCGTTTCGACACGCCTATTTGGGGTTTACATCCCGAATT
>JAJFVH010000010.1 GCA_021371875.1 Bacteroidales bacterium | reverse complement strand
AAGTGGGGCACATTCGGTAACCATCATGTCGAAACTTATGTCAAGACTTACTTCTACAACTTGAGTTGAAACAACAATACATGCCTTGTCTGATGTATTATATTGCCCAATTGGTTCCCCTTTCCTGTCTTTTCCAATTAGCTGTTTTTCTTTTTGTTCGCGTAAGCCACGTTTGAAACGGCTATGCAAGAGCATGGCTGGTGTATTTGGATGCAACTTGGTGACAATCTTGAAAATCTGTTGCGCGGATTTTACACGATTACAAACAAGTAATACTTTTTTGTTCTCTTTTAATGCGCTATTTATAATTGGTAGGGCTGTGTCCCAAGAGTCAATCTTATGAACAGCATGTCTATCAAATTGATCAAGTTCTTCGTTACTCAATTTTACCTCAAAAACATTTTCTTTTCCCAGTAAATCCAGAATCTGATTATAAAGAGAAGTTGGCATGGTGGCTGTTCCAATGTGAATCCGGCAACCTAAGTCTTTTAGAACATGTACAATCTTAAGGACAATGGCTCTAGTAATGTCAGTATATGTATGGATTTCGTCCAATATTACATCACAACCTTTTATGTCTATTAATATTGATTCATAACCTTTAGTACCAAAAACAATTCCTGCAATCTGGTGAGGGGTCAATATTTTTATTGCAGAACCAATATGCCCTTGAATGATCTTTTCCTCTATTGAATTTCCTTTGATTGTTAAAGTAGAGGCTGCATGTAATATTCGAATATCAAGTTCTGGGTTATCAATGGACAACTCGTTCGATACACGGTGAAACATTGCGTTTATTGAAGCTTGAAAAGGAAGTGTGTAAAATACTCGTCCTTTACAGCGACGAAAAAGGAAGTCTGTTTTACCTGCCCCAGTACAGGCTACCACAATGGTATGAGGTTTCTGTGATTCTGAAGATTTTAACGAAAGTGGATAAAGTGGATGCGTTCGTTTGAAAAAGTTCAGATTGGGTTTTTGAAACAACCGTTTGGAATAAACGTCAGTTTTATCGACTAGTGCCGAAGCAAAATGATCAGCAGCTTGTAACAACCCGCGATTGACAGAATAGCCTCTCTGCTTATAAGTACTTTTACAATAATGGTAAACTTGAAAAAAGTTGGTTTCAGCTTCTTGTTTTGAAATTGGCTTTACCTTCAATCCCAACCCTGCAAGAATATCAAGTGCTTTGTTGCTCCACATTTCCCAATCAGATGCGTGGATTTCAAATATTTCTTCCGGTTCGTATTCTTGGCAAAGATCAAGTAATCCCTTATCTCCGATATCTAAACGAACCGACTTGTGATGAGCAATTATCATATCAATTAAGGCTGGTTGCATCTCTCCAGGGAATAAAGAGATAAATAAGCAAGAGCTGATTTCGTGACGAAAAGGTAGAGCCCTAGTGCGGTGTTTTTCATCCAATCTTCGTTGAAATTCCGGATGGGCCTTCCCAATGTCATGAAGAATGGCACCATAGCGAGCTAAAGTCAAATCAGAACCTATTCCAATTGCCACTTTTTCAGCAGCAACGGCAACCTGCTGAAGATGGGTGACCAATGAAGTAAACTCAGGCTTACCTTTTGCTTTGATTTCTGGCCAAATCATTTAAATTCGTTTTTAACAGGATTGCCAATGATCTTTAGCCAACCATACATGGGTTTATTCTCATCAAGGCGATTATAGCCCACTAAAAATGATTTTTCGGTTCTCTCTGGAATAAGCTCGAATCCATAAAACATTTCCTCATTGGTGTCAAATTCTTCTTCGGACACTTCAATGATTTCATCTTGTGGATATAGCATGTCTTCGTTGCGTGCCAGACAGATATGCTGTGATGAGGCTCTTTCAGCATCTTCCTTTGTGCCAAATGCAAGAAAAAGAACGGGATTAACCATCACACCACGCGTTAATATTGAGTATGGGCGTTCATAAGTTCTGTTTCGAACAGTACCTTTTGCGTTCCATCCACGAGGCTGTGTCTGCTCTTGTTGTTGGGAAATCTGCTGATAAGTCAGTCTATGGCGGCGGATCTTATAAATGCCAAAATCACTGTTTAACAATTCAGGAAACAATTTTCTCTCGATACCTGCCAATATTGAAGGTGTTAAGAATTGTTGGCTGTATGTCTCGCTATCTCTTACTGCGGTCCATGGTTTGATGAAGCCAAAGGGACCTGAATATTTTACGATGTATAACATGATTAGCGTGTTAGTTGAAGTATTTTCAAATAGTTATTCATATGGATTAACTATATGGATTTATTCAAATATCTTTTATAATGAAGAAGAGACATCAGATTATTATAAACCGATGATAATGAATTGGCATAATTCAAACAGTTATGCTTAGGTAAAGAAAAATCCTTATTACGTTGACCAAAGCCGAGTACTCCTGAATTAGGATTATGATCTAACAATTTTTGGCATCCATCATATGAATATGAATCCTCACAAAAAACCAGAATAGACTTCTGAGAATAAGATTTTGCAAAGGCAGCATCATAACTAATTGGTTTATCAACATCGTTGAAGTGGTATGCATTCAAAAGCCGGAATATGTCATTCGCCATTTCCTTGCTTTTCATTGGATCAAAAATGATACTAATAGGATAATCAGACATCAATTCCAATTCTACACTTTTCATTCTAACCGCTTCTTTGAATGCTTCTTTATCTTCGTTCGCAATTTTCGCTAAACCTCTAAAAACATTGTCTTCGGCTTTTTTTGTGAAGTAAAATTGTAGTAATCCCATTAAAATTGTTGCAATCGCAATCGCAATACCCATAACACCAATCGTCCATGTTTCATGTTTTTCCAATAGTTCAATTTTTGCGTTAAGAATCTCGTTGTTTGTGGCTAATCTCACACTTTTATAACACACAGTATTCCAAAGGAACAATGCAAAAATTGCAACTTGAACAATTATCAAAATCAAAAGATAAGTGTTTGTGTTTGAAATCTTTTTTTTCATCGTTTTTCAATTTATAGGTTACTATTTTACCCGAATGAAACGGGCTTGAGTGATTTTTTCATCTTTATTTATATCAATTTGTACCACGACAACAGCTTGTTCCTTAAAACGTGGGTTTCTCTGGGCATCCTTTGTTCCCGACATGTTAATCAAACCGTCAACTCCCGGAATTTTGATTTTGGAGAATGGGCGCGCAATTGTTGCAACGGTAGCTTCGATCTGATCGCCCTGGTTGAAATGCTTAACCGATTTAGGTATAGAACAGTCGTGGATGTTTTCATATAGCTTTATCCAGCCAAGAGGCAAGTGACCTTCAATGGAGAGGTTTCGGGTAAGTGGCAATTCCTTTTGATCGGTTTCTCCCGCATTTGGCTTTTTCCCCATTTTAAAAAGCTTGATGTATTTTTCAAAAGCACCTTTATCGCGGCGGCGAATAAATAAGCCAATGGACTGATAGAAATTGCTTTTCCCAAAACCAATAGGCAACCAAGCCGATTGGTTTTTAGAATTTTCAATATCGTTTTTACGGTCACGAAGAAACTTCTTATAGTCCCAAAGCTCTTCTGATTGGGTCATTTCCAATTCGTGCTCAATATTATCAAGGGCATACTGATTTACCTGAGCAAAGAATGGCACCAACGAGCCGGTCTCTAATGATTTAATCCAGCCATGGTTGGTTTGAACAAGGTTGTTATTTTCTACCATAACTGAAAATGAACCTTCAGCCGATGGCGCAATGGCTTCGAGGAATAGAGGAACCACAGTTTTACCGTCTTTCGATAGTTTGAAACGTTTGGTGTGGTACCATTTCAAGTCGCCATTGATATACGCATCGCTTATCTGAAGTGTTGAAAACTGCATTCGTTTGTCTTGACTGGGGAGGTTATCAAGGCATTCAACAATTACTTTTTCAATTTCCTTTCTGGCTTCTTTTTCATTGCGGGTGCCATTAATTGACCGAATAACATCATTAACCTTAACAGGATTTGCGCTTAGCCAATTGTGCAACCAAACTGATTTGAACGCACCCTTTAAGGTTGAACCCGGAATAAACGGACGACCAGCATCTTTCAAACAGGTTTTTAACTCAACTGTATGTGCATAGCCAACTATCATGCGTTCTGCATTGAAGTATGATTTCGCCTCTTTTTGATTGTGGTACTTCGAAAGGAATTGGTACAGAAAAGTATTTCGATTATTACCAGCATTTTTCTTAACGGCATTTAAATAATCAGTCAATGCTGCCGGATTTTGTGTCAACCAGGCTTCAAACATCTTATGATCGAGCAACAAGGCACATTGCTTGTTCTGAGGGTCCAATGTGTAGTCGGCACTTGGCGACAATGTACCCCCATTGCCAACAGCTACCGGAGTAACCGTTTCGAGGTGTAGCGTGTGTTTGTATCCCAATTCTGTTTCAGGCATGGGAAATAGAGTTAGGTATTTGTATCAAGAATGCTTTCCCATATCGCATATATGGATCTGGCTTTCCGTCGGGTCGCAGATCTGGAACTGAGCCAACGATGCTGTTTTCAAAAACGGCTCCTTCGTTGATCATGCGAACCTGTTTGAGCCGTAGGTTTTGAGCATTATCAATTATGCGTCCGCCACGTACCGTGGTTTGGTAATAGGATTTTTCTCCCAACTGCGAAACTTCTTCGTTGGTTGGAATCACTTTCGATAGAGCAAGAAATGAATCGCCATGAAGCGAATTGAATCGTTCCGTTTCAGAGATGCTTGCAGACAATATTTGCCCACAACCCGTACTGCGCTGTCCTCCGATTCCTTCGTGTGGCAACAGGTTCAACACTGTTTGAAGTACATCCGATGGGGGTTCCTTTAGCAAGAAGTAAAAATGAACTTGCAAATCTTCAAACAATTCGCTGTTGTCGGCAATTTGCAGGTTGCCCACTTGGTAGTAGTTGTGCTCCTCTTCTGTGGTGTGAACACGCACCTGCGGAATATTAGCTATCTCAAACAATTTAATGTTCTTGATCTTCTCCAAATCGAACTCGGAACCCAACAGTTCCTCTATCTCCTTGTTGGTGACAATCCAATTCTTTCCTGCAATTAGCTCGTTGCTGTCGGTTTTGTCCTTCCATTGGTTCATTGCTATTCCCATTTCAAAAACGCCTATGCTAACAAAGGCTTTCTGCTTGATGAACTTGTAGGTGTCGCCCGAATCAATAAGCGGTACCGTTGGCCGTGGCAAAAAGTACACAAACTTATCATCTCCGTTTTCCAACAGATAGAATGCCGACGAAAGTGTGTTTTGGTTTTGCAACTCTTCAACCATTTCATTGGCTTTCCCAATCTTTGCGGCAATATTCACCAATGCCGAAAATAGCGTATCGGAATGAATTTGCCGATCGGTATCGTGCAGCACCGATCGATCGAACGGGACCCGGTTCCCCAAATGAAATTGCGTACCGGGACGAAGGTCGAGCTTAATTAGATGCATAACTTTCTACCGATTTGTGTACGTCTTCATTCTCGTGAAATTTAATTTTTCCGTAACCGCGCGTACCGCTACCTCCTAGGTAATCGTCTTCGAGAAGTTTCATTGCTTTTTTAATTTCCTCTAGGTATTTTTTTTCTGCATCTACATCTAAATCATACATATCCAGCACCATTTCGTACCCAAACATTGCCCCTTGAGGTACGCGCTCCAATTGGCGCAACCCTCCTTTCATTGTTGTTCCGGTTTTGCGATCAATCGTGTTTTCCCATTTAACCTCAGTGTAGGTATTTTCCATTTCCCACTCTTTAATCGTGTCGTCATTTTTCAAATAAGAATCGCGAACAATCAAACGGGTAACTACATCTTGTTTCGAAGAACCAAAAATGCTTACTAAAGGCTCTTTATCCTCATCCACGCTTTGGTATCCATTAATCTTAGCAAGCAAACTTCTAAGTTTACCTTTCAAAGAACTCCCAGGTATAATGGGCTGCCCATTCTTAGGTGATTTAATAACGTTTAAATCTGTTTCACCAATGTTCATAATAGTACTAGAGCCACCAATATGCAAGCCAGTGATTACTTCAATCTGTCCTGTTAATATGATTTTTTTAACGAGTTTCATGGTTAATTGCTTTTAAATGATTCATAGTATTTGTGGTATGCAACTAATGCTTCAGCATATGTTCTTAGGCTTTCAAATTTGTCTGTATCTGTCCCAACTTCATTGAAAAGAATATCTAAAAAACCAATAAGGTTTTTCAACCCATACTTATCAGTTCTACCAGCAATGTATGCTAACTTTATCCGCTTAAGAGAAAGAGCGGAATAATCCCCATCCCTCTTAACATCTAATATTAGATTATAGATATTTCTCAATTGAGATACAGAGATATCTTTCACGTTATAGCAAATGAATTTCTGAATAGATAATAAACTATCCTCATCTATGCCTTTATTCATTTTCAAGAAATTCTCTTTGTACTTAACCATTTCGTTGAATGAACTCCCTTTTATGGTTTTAAAATCGACATTATTATCTTTCTTATACATCTTCTTTAGTTTTTCTGGTTAATAATTCAGTACATCGCGCTGCTACTGGATAGATTAATGCTTTGGAGTATTCTTTGGTCATTAATGCTTTGAGCACGGCATCGTGGTACTTGCTTACTATTTCTCTTTCAACGGTTTCTTTATTCTCTTTTTTTAAATTGCGCATGATAAACCAGGTGAGATTCCATACTTTTTGAAAGTTGACTTGCTTTTTAAGTTCAATATTTCTCATTAAAGCATCGTACCCACGCGCACTTAACCTGATTTTTTGCAACAGGACTTTGCTTTCGGGAGGATTTCCTTCTGTTCCATGTATTAAATCTGACAGAACTTTGGACAAATCTTTCATTTCAGAAAATTCTTCCCAACTGAATATCTCACCAAATAATGAAACTGCATTTTTAGACGAAGAGAACTGTTTTGCTTTGTTCAGCTCATCCTCGGCCAAATGTCCAATTTGAATAACCGGAGTAGAAGCATGTAGCAATAGAATAGCTGCCGAGAAACTAGCATTAGTGGGGAGTATTGGTTTCTCCTTGCAATATTTATCAAATTCTGTCCGGATCATTTGGGCAAACTCAAGCACAGCATCCCAACCACCCAACAGAAAGCAATCGTCACCACCTGAATAGATAATCAGAATATTGTCGAGGTAGTGATGCTCATTGTCATCGGCTCCTTTGAAAGTTTTTGTTCTCCACAAATCCTTCATGTGCTTTCCAAAGAAATAACCGAAAGCAGCAGAGGCTTCTTTGAACTGTTGCTGGGTTGTAAATACATTACGAAACATTCCACCCAAACTATCAATATCTAGTTTTAGTACTCCTAGGATATCGGTACCAGTTCTTTCTTTGGCTTGTATGGCTAAATGGTCAAAGTCTATAATTTTACCTTCTCTGGGTGGCTCATAATCATCTCCCTTATTCTTTTTCAAATCATCTTCTTCATTATTTTGTCCACCAAGATACCGTTTGAAATAGGGATTTTCCTCCCTCCATACAGGCAACGGGTTCATCAATGAGGATTTGGAATCGTCAAAAGAGAAGTGTGGTTTTTCTTTTTCCAATTGAAACTTTAATCCCCATAACACAACTGCGTCAGATTTGACTCCCGTAGATTCTGTTGTATTCTCTACTATGTCATATCCTTTTGACTGGGAAAGTTCCTTTGCAAAATCCTTCCATGTTTTCGCTTCACCATTATTCTTACTGATAAGTGTTGGCATAAATGCCTCCGACCAATGGGAAAACCGCTGGAACTTTTGTGTCTCTTCTGCCAGTTTCAGTAATTCCATGGCCTTAGACCAATCATTATGAACTTGGGCTGTTATAGAAATGAAGAGGTCGTACCCAATTAATTCTCGATTGATCTGTATTGCTAAATCTTTCAAATTAGTCTCATTTGGCGCTCCATTGCACATAATGTAAAATGAACCGCCACTATCACTGATAATGTCAAATTTGAGTTCACTTAAAGTTCTTTTAATCCTTTCTATACAAAGTTTAACAGCAACTTGAATAAAGAAGGAACGAGCTTTCAGCATAAGTGAAGCTCCTTCGGATTGAATGTTAAAAATAAATTCCTGTATCCCGCTAACATCCCCTTTAATGATGTACGCTCCATGAGTAGGTGGATCATCGGCTGGATCTTCAATCGCTACTCGAAATAGTTGTTTGTATTCTTCAATCATATAATATTTATTTTATTGCGCCAAAGCCAATGCCTGTGGAATTACCTAATCCGACATTCCATGCGAACAGTTTAGTCTCCGGGCTACCTTTGATAATCACCGGACACCAGCTTGCTCTGTTTTGCACACCATTGTATGTT
>JAJFVH010000008.1 GCA_021371875.1 Bacteroidales bacterium | reverse complement strand
AAAGGGTTCAATAATACCATATTATGATATTGTTCAGCCCACTTCGGGGCTGGGATTCTTGGTTATTCAACATCCCCCAGTATCGCTACGCTCACTGGGGGTTATTCACATTTAGCCACTCCGTGGCATAAAATAGTTTTTAAGCAGACCCTACTTCTTTCCAAGTATCTCGGCGATTTTCACAATGACCATCATGGCTTTTTCCATCGATTGTATGGGTACGTATTCGAAGCGTCCGTGGAAGTTATGTCCACCGGCAAAAATATTCGGACAGGGCAGACCTTCGAACGAAAGGCGCGCGCCATCGGTTCCACCACGGATAGGTTTTACATTGGGTTTCACACCAACGGCTTCCATGGCTTCAAATGCCAGATCAACTACATGCATCACAGGTTCCACCTTTTCACGCATGTTATAATACTGATCACGAAGTTCAAGCGTAGCTGTGTTTTCACCAAATTCGGCGTTTATTTTATTAACAATATGTTGCATTTCCTTTTTACGGCGTTCAAAACGGTCGCGGTCATGGTCGCGGATAATATAGCTTAGCGTGGATTTTTCCACAGCACCGTCCATGTTGGTGAGATGGAAAAACCCTTCGTATCCTTGCGTATGTTCAGGCGTTTCGTGACGCGGCAACATACCGATAAACTGGTTGGCAATCCGCATCGAATTAATCATTTTATGATAAGCATAACCCGGATGGACATTCAGCCCCTTAAAAGTGACTTTAGCAGCTGCAGCGTTGAAGTTTTCATATTCAAGTTCACCGATTTCGCCTCCATCCATGGTGTAAGCCCATTCGGCTCCGAATTTGGGGACATCGAAATGATCGGCTCCCTGACCGATTTCTTCATCCGGTGTGAAACCGATACGTATTTTACCATGTTTAATTTCGGGATGCGCAATCAGGTATTCCATGGCTGTAACAATCTCGGCCAATCCGGCTTTGTCGTCGGCTCCCAGCAAGGTTGTACCATCGGTAACAATAATGTCCTGTCCTTTATATTGAAGAATTTCAGGGTACTTTTCAGTCTCGAACACAATAACCTGTTCATCATTAAGCAAAATATCATTGCCATCGTAATTTTCCACAATACGGGGTTTCACGTGTTTAGCCGTCATATCCGGGCTTGTGTCCATGTGTGCCACAAAGCCTATTGTTGGGATTTTCTTATCGGTGTTGGCAGGTAAAGTAGCCATAATATAGCCGTTTTTGTCCAGATCAACATCCTCTAATCCAATTGACTTAAGTTCTTCTACCAAATATTTTGCAAAAATCATTTGGCCCGGAGTACTGGGGGTCATATTGGTGTTCTCGTCAGAAGTGGTCGTAAAGCTGACGTATTTTAAAAAGCGTTTTGTTAATGTCATATCGTTTTTTTTTTAATTGTACAAAATTACTTTTTTTTCTGTATATTTTTTCAGAAGTCAGTCTTTTTTTAATGTGTTTAATAACACAAAAGCAAAGAATAAGGACGGCTCGGGTGATTGGATTGATACTTATTCATTGAAGTTGTCCTTACTTTTGTTTTTAAAATGATTATTGCGATTTTCCACTATTTTTCAGACATGATTTACAGGATTAATCCTACCGCTATGTTAATCATGCTATGACGGTTGTTTTGTAATGCGTCAAACCGCTTGAAGAGGTTGAACGCTTTCCCCGCATACCGGACGGCCGCTATATGCGGTCTTGTGGGATAAGACTTATTCCGGACATTTTGCACTTAACATAACACTACTTTGACACATTATTTTAATTGTAGTTTTATTGTCTGTTTAAACCTGTCAGATTTCAAAAATCTGACAGGTTTGGGAGCATAAAAGTATGGAATAGTCTGAAAATAAACCGAAAAAATAAACGCACAATTTTACTGATTTTAATCGGTCAAAGTAGGATTAATCCTGTTAATCTTTTTCTGTGGGTTATTGTTATTTTAATAGACATTATACAAGTTATATATCTGACAAATTGAATTTTATATATAAGAAAAAAAAATAGGAACGCGGATTTAGCGGATATTCGCTGATTAAATCTAAAAAAACGGATTTTATTCCCGATAAATCGGGGAAGATTTAAAAGTGAGGTCTTAATCATTAACTACGTTGATCTTCGATTCCGACTTGTCGGAATTTAAATCCGTTTAAAAATTCGCCCAATCAGCGTGAGTCCGCGTTCTATTATCTTCATAACATTCTAACTTGTATAAACTCTAATGATTATCCGTAAAAAACTTTAGTAGCTTTTGCGGATAATCATTTAAACAAATCAGACAAATTTCATTTATGAAATTACAATACGGATAATCATTTATAATTATAATTTTAAGATTCAACTGACTTTTTTAATCCTCCTTTGGAGCTTAGGGACTTCAATATGATATATTTTATTTCCGATGCACATCCCGGTTCCCGTTTGGTGAAAGACCCGAAAGGACATGAGAAGGAACTTGTAGATTGGCTCGACAAGGTAAAAGCGGATGCCACATCTATTTATCTGTTAGGCGATATGTTCGACTTTTGGTTCGAATATCGTACCGTTGTACCAAAAGATTTTAATCTGTCAAAATAAAATTAGCAAAATTTGAAAATTATTGAATATAATATATAAAATATTGAAATTTTTATTTAAATTGCGGCGCCT
The DNA here is from genome assembly GCA_021371875.1 of Bacteroidales bacterium. Taxonomy (GTDB): domain Bacteria; phylum Bacteroidota; class Bacteroidia; order Bacteroidales; family Paludibacteraceae; genus Paludibacter. Next base: position 1,484 of record JAJFVH010000008.1, on the reverse strand, counting down.
AATAAAATGAAATTTTTATGCGTTTCAAAATCACATTACTCCCCGATAAAAGGGCGTTTGGAGACCAAATTCCCTTGAATTATCAATACGAATGTTCCGCTGTGATTTATAAAATTCTGTCCAAATCGGATGAGGAATATTCCCGTTGGTTGCACGATAATGGTTTCCGGCTGGACGGGAAGCAGTTTAAATTATTTACTTTCTCCCGTTTGCATATACCCTCATGGAAAATACAGGGAACTAACTTACAACTGCTTTCCGATACAATTGAATGGGAAATTTCCTTTCTCCCCGAACGAAGTACGCAGGAATTTATACAGGGACTTTTCAGAGAGCAAACCTTTGAACTGGGCAACAGGGATGCAAAAGTGAAATTTACTGTACGCAACATTGAACTGATGCCTTCGCCGGCTTTCACTGAAACAATGCAGTTTGAATGCCTTTCTCCTATGTGCCTGAATTATAAGCGTGACAATGGCGGATATACCTATATTGATCCGGAAAACGCTGCTGCCGCGGAATTGATAAAATTAAACCTCCTGAATAAATTCAAGGCCTTTACCGGTGAAGAATTTTCTCCCTCAATTTTCCCGTTTGAATTTAAAGTACTCAACAAGCCGAAATCGGCGCTCGTAACCATAAAGGCAAATAGCCCGGAAGAAAGTAAAATCCGTGGATTCCTTTGCCGTTTCGAGCTTACCGCTCCTGTCGAACTGATGAAAATAATGTACGAAAGCGGAATAGGAGGGAAGAACAGTTTAGGATTTGGTATGGTGCGGAATGTTGCATCGACAAACCTGACAGGTTTTCAAAACCTGTCAGGTTTAATAGAAGAACAACTTGATTTCGGCAAGTTCTACCATATTTTCAATTGCGGCATCAATGGCTGCAAACTGTTCAACGAAGCGGAGAATTATCATTATTTCCTTGGTTTATACGACAAATATATTTCGCCCATTGCCGACACTTACGCCTGGGTGTTGATGCCGAATCATTTTCATTTGCTGGTGCGCATAAAAGAAGAAGCGGATATCCGGGCAGCATTGGCAAACCTGACAGGTTTTCGAAACCTGTCAGGTTTGGAAGAAGAATCCGACGACACGGGCATAAAACCGCTTCATCAGTATTTCTCCAACCTGTTTAACGCCTATGCAAAAGCTTTCAATAAACGGTTTCATCGCCACGGGGCATTGTTCGAACGCCCATTTAAGCGTAAATTAATCGACAACAAACGATATTTAAAAAATGTGTTGCTATACATACACAATAATCCTGTTCACCATGGATTTTCCGACGCAACTTCGGGCTATCCCTGGAGCAGTTACCTTACCTGCGTATCGATAAAGCCGACTAAACTGAAGCGCGAACAGGTGATGGGTTGGTTTGATAATGAAGCTAATTTTATATCGTACCATAACAAGAAGATTGATATAGCTGCCATTGAAAAATGGCTGGAGATATAACACTAAAAACCTGACAGGTTT
>JAJFVH010000224.1 GCA_021371875.1 Bacteroidales bacterium | reverse complement strand
TTGATCATCTCGATGCCGAGTGGCGACAGCATCAATCCTTTTGAATGGGCTAAGGATGTTAAAAAACAATTTCCGGATATTCCTATCGTGGTGCTTACTCCATTCTCGAAATCGGTTTCGCAACGCATTGCCAACGAAGATTTAAGCGCTATCGATTATGTTTTCAGTTGGCTGGGAAATGCCGATATTCTGTTGGCCATTATCAAGCTGATAGAAGATAAAATGAATGTGGCGGAAGATGTTCAATCCGTTGGTGTCCAGGTGATTTTGTTTGTCGAAGATTCCATCCGGTTTTATTCGTCCATAGTCCCGCAATTATACAAGTACGTTTTTAAACAATCGCGTTCGTTTATGACCGAGGCTCTGAACGAACACGAACAAATGCTGCGTATGCGCGGACGCCCGAAAATATTGCTGGCCCGAAATTACGAAGAAGCAATTTCGTTGTATAATAAATTCCGAAATAACATGTTGGGAGTGATTACCGATGTCAGTTTTTTTCGGAACGGAGAAAAAAATAAAAATGCAGGGATTGAGTTGTGCCGGCAAATACGCAAGGTCGATAAGCTGATACCCCTGATTGTCGAGTCGACCGATGATATGAATAAAGCCGGGGCCGACGAAGTAAAAGCCTGTTTCATTAATAAACTTTCATCTACATTTAACCTGGAACTTCGTGAAAAAATTACCAATGATTTTGGATTTGGCGATTTCGTCTTTATTAATCCCGACACAGGCGAGGAAGAAACGAAGGTTAAAAACCTCAGGGGATTACAGGAAAGTATTTTCAAGGTGAGCGATGCGTCGTTGTTTTACCATGTTTCACGGAATAATATTTCGCGTTGGTTATATTCCAGGGCTATGTTTCCATTGGCTGAGTTTTTAAAAAATATAAGCGTTGATAATAATATATCGACTGACATGCACAAAGTCAGGGAGATTATTTTCGATGCCATTGTACATTACCGTAAAGTGAAGAACCGGGGAGTCGTTGCTGTTTTTCAACGGGAAAGATTCGACCAGTATTCTAACTTTGCCCGGATAGGGGATGGCTCTTTAGGTGGAAAAGGTCGCGGACTTGCATTTATCGATGCTATGATAAAACGAAATGAAAGTTTTGAACTTTTTGAAAATGCTCAAATTACCATTCCGAAAACGGTTGTACTTTGTACTGATATTTTCAGTGAGTTCATGGAGTTGAACCAGCTTTATCCCCTTGCATTATCGGATATTGATGATGACCAGATGCTGAAACATTTTCTGAAAGCGCGTTTGCCTCAGCATTTGATAGCCGATTTGTACGCTTTTCTCGGAGCTATCTCATCACCTATCGCCGTACGTTCATCCAGTTTGCTCGAGGATTCACATTATCAGCCTTTTGCAGGGATTTATTCCACCTATATGCTTCCGCATAATCCTGACAGTAAAACGCACATGCTCGTAATGATAACCGAAGCGATCAAAGCTGTATATGCATCGGTTTTTTATCGCGACAGTAAGGCTTACATGACTGCGACCAAGAATGTAATTGACGAAGAAAAAATGGCCATTGTTTTACAGGAAATTTGTGGAAATGCTTATAGAGATCGGTATTATCCATCATTCTCGGGAGTGGCACGGTCATTAAATTATTACCCGATTGGGGCCGAACTTCCTGAAGATGGCATTGCCAATATTGCCATGGGACTTGGAAAGTACATTGTGGACGGAGGACTGACTTTGCGATTTTCGCCGGCTTATCCGAATAATGTGTTGCAAACCGGTACGCTCGAATTTGCCCTGAGAGAAACCCAAACTTATTTTAATGCGCTCGATTTATGCAAAACCTGTTTTATTCCTGAGGTTGATGATGGGTTTAATTTGGTGAAAGTGAGAGTGCAGGATGCTATGCAGGATGGTACTTTACGTTATATTGCTTCAACTTTTGATGTGCAAAACGAAATTATTCAGGATGGACTTTATGAAGGCAGAAAAATTATCACTTTTGCCAATATTCTGAAACATAATGTTTTTCCATTGGCTGATATTCTGAAAGAAGTATTGCGAATCGCTCAAAATGAAATGGGACGTCCGATTGAAATTGAATTTGCAGTAAACCTGGATTATTCCGAAAAGAAACAACATACGTTTTACCTGCTTCAGATACGCCCGATTGTCGACAGCAAGGAAATGATTCACGAAGATATCGGAACAATTGAAAAAGCAAATACAATAGTAAGCAGCAAAAGCGCCCTGGGGCACGGTATTGTAAATGATATATTCGATTTAGTGTATGTACGTCCCGAAGCTTTTAGCGCATCAAAAAATCAATTGATCGCTTATGATATAGAGAAAATAAACAAACGATTGAGTGCCGAAAACCGGCCTTATATTCTTGTTGGACCCGGACGTTGGGGTTCGAGCGATACTTGGTTGGGCATTCCGGTGAAATGGTCGCAAATAAGCAATGCCAGACTGATTGTTGAATCGGGATTGGAGCAATATCGCATCGATCCGAGCCAGGGGACTCACTTTTTCCAGAATCTGACCTCGCTTGGTGTGGCATTTTTTACGATCAATCCATTTCAGAAAGATGGAACTTATGATGTTGATTTTCTCAATAGTTGTCCGGCTGAATACGAGTCGCAATACATCCGGCATGTACATTTTGAGAATCCGCTTGTAGTAAAAGTAGATGGTCGTAAGAATTTGGGGGTAGTGCTTAAACCCTGATTGCATCATGCGTTTCGTGTTCAATGTCCCGGGTTTCTATGTTTTTATTCTTGGTGTCCGGATATTTTTGCATAAAAATTATATTTTAAAACAATTTTACTATATTTGCGATCGGGAAAAATGAAATAAGTATGGAAAAAGATATTATCTTGTATTCATACTTAAACATTCCTCTCATGCTTATAACAATTAATTATAAAATTTAAATTCGGAATTTTATGCTAAAAAACCATCCAAAAGGACTTTTAGTTGCATTTTTTACCAACATGGGTGAACGATTCGGTTTCTACACCATGATGGCAATTTTGGTTTTATTTCTTCAGGTAAAATACGGTCTGACCGAAGAAGCGGCAGGCGATTATTACAGTTGGTTTTATTTTGCCATTTATGCTTTGGCGCTTGTTGGCGGGATGCTTGCGGATTGGAAAAAGCAATACAAACTGATCATTCTTTTAGGTCAGGTTATTATGTTTGTCGGATATGTGCTGATTGCATTGCCCGGCATGTCGTTGTATGGCTCGTTGGCAGCATTGCTGATTATTTCTTTAGGGAACGGATTTTTCAAAGGAAATCTGCAAGCTGTTGTGGGCCAGCTGTATGATGATGAACGTTACTCGAAATTTCGCGATTCTGCCTTTATGATTTTTTATATGGGCATCAATATAGGTGCTTTTTTTGCTCCATTTGTAGCTACAGGCATCCGTAACTGGTGGCTCAAAACAAACGGATTTTTGCACGATGGAAGCCTTCCTTCGCTTTGCCACCAAATGCTTGATGGTAAGTTGACCGATACGGCAAAATTTCAGGAATTAGCCAACAATGCCGTGATAAGCAAAGAGCCCGTTACCGACTTAGCGGCTTTTGCTCAACAATATATTGATGTTTTTTCGAGAGGTTATAACTGGGCATTTGCTATTGCTGCCGGAGCTATGGTGGTTTCGCTGCTGGTTTATATTGCTTTCAATAAAACCTTGCCGAATAAATCTGTTGTAAAAGTGGAGAAAAAAGAAGCTGTTCCTGCTACCGGCAAACTTGGAGGAAACGGTGTAGCTCTTGCCATTTCGTTATTATTAATGGGTGTAACTACCGTGCTTATTCAGTTTATCCCGGGACTCGATTTTAAATTTGGTATGGCTATCGGGCTTTTCGTAGCTTTTGTATCGTATATTTTCCAGATTTCCACCAAAGAAGAGCGTCCGCGTGTAACTTCGTTGATTCTGGTATTTATAGTAGTTATTTTCTTTTGGATGTCCTTCCACCAAAACGGTTTGACACTCACATTTTTTGCACGCGACTACACGGCTAAAGAAGTTGGTCCGCTTACCAATCTGTTCTTTAACCTGGAATCCATCCTGAGTGTGATTGCAACCATTGCCGGTTTGGTATTGGTTTTCAAAAGCAAATCGAAAATGCAAAGCCGTATATTTGGAGGTGTGTTGACAGTAGTTGCCGGAGCATTGAGTTACTATTTCGTAAGCACTTACGGCGAAAGCAATCCGATTGCTCCTGAGATATTCCAATCGTTCAATCCATTGTTTATCGTTGCGCTCACACCTTTGGTTATGGGATTCTTTACATTCCTCAACAACAAAGGCATAGAGCCTTCGACGCCTAAAAAAATCGGATTCGGGATGATTATCGCCGCATTAGGATTTTTGGTAGTTCTGATAGCCTCGCTGAATGTTGTATCGCCTTATCTGCTTGGCGGAGAACCTGTGCCCGATTCATCTCGCGTATCGCCTTACTGGCTGATGAGCAGTTACTTGATTCTTACAATAGCCGAGCTGTTCTTAAGTCCTATGGGCTTGTCGTTTGTGTCGAAAGTTGCACCTCCGCGCTTCCAGGGGTTGATGCAGGGAGGTTGGTTACTGGCTACCGCTGTTGGTAACAAATTGTTATTTATCGGAAGCTTGCTTTGGGGCCGGATTGATTTATATTTGTTGTGGGGATTATTCTTTGTTTGCTGTATTGTTTCGGCAACATTTATTTTTGCCATGATGAAACGCCTCGAACGTGTTACTAAAAGCGTTTAAATAATGTCGTGGTAAAATAAGGATAAAAGCCCGATTGAAAAAAGTCAGTCGGGCTTTTTGTAAATATCAGGTAATTCTACTTTTCCATTTGATTTACAGCTTCTGCCAAACGGATAAATTCTCTGCGATAACCATTGCTGTCGTTATCAATTCCCGATTTTGCAAAATCGATTACCTTTTGGTAGGTAGCTTCGCCTTTGAAATCGGAATCTTTCAACAATTGCCCGAACATCGCTACTGCCATAATAAATTTGAAATCTTTCGATGGCTCTTCGTTCAGAGCATTTGCCAACGCCGGAACTTCAAGTTTCCGGCTGTTCGTTTCGTCAGGTTTTTTGTACCGGAGTTTCACGGTAAGTAATTCGGTGGATAAAACATCGTCTTTTGTTGCTGAGTTTTTTATTTTTTTAGTGTTCTGATATTTTAAATCATCCACACCGCCATAAGTATTTTCGACGCCCACGGGAATAATTTCGTAAAGCGCTGTTACCGTGTGTCCAGAACCTAATTCACCGGCATCTTTGGTATCATCGTTGAAATCTTCCTTGTTCAGCAAACGGCTTTCGTAACCTATTAACCGATATGCATTCACGTAAGCAGGGTTGAATTCAATCTGTAATTTTACATCTTTGGCAACCGTGTACATAGTGCTGCCGAATTCACTTACCAGCACTTTGTTAGCTTCCTGAATATTATCGATATACGCATGGTTTCCGTTTCCTTTTTCGGCTAAAGTCTGCAATTTATTGTCTTTGTAATTTCCCATGCCGTAACCCAAAACGGTGAGGTAGACGCCCGTCTTACGTTTCGATTCTATCAAAGATTCAAGTTCCGCATTGCTCGAAATGCCTACATTAAAATCACCATCGGTACAAAGAATTATGCGGTTGTTGCCATTTTTGATAAAATTCTTTTCGGCAATTTTATATGCCAGTCGGATGCCTGCTCCACCGGCCGTGGAACCCCCGGCAGATAAATTATCAATAGCTTCTTTTATTTTCTGACGATCGTTGCCCGGTGTGGATGGAAGTATTTCGCCTGCTGCTCCTGCATAAACCACGATGGAAACCCTGTCTTTTTCGCGTAAATTGTTGGTTAATAATTTTAATGATGCTTTTACCAGTTCGAGGCGGTTTGCGCCTTGCATCGAGCCCGAAACATCAATCAGAAAAACAAAATTGGAAGCCGGTAGATTTTCCGATGCAATTTCTTTTGCTTTTACACCGATTCGTACTAATTTATGTTTTGTATTCCAGGGACAAACAGCCGATTCGGTAACAATATTGACCGGATGTTCACCCGTTGGTCGAGCGTAACCGTAGCTGAAATAATTAATCATTTCTTCGATACGCACGGCATCTTTTTCGGGCATTTGTCCCTGATTAATCATCCGGCGTACATTTCCGTACGAAGCGGCATCCACATCGAGCGAAAAAGTGGAAAGCGCTTCGTTGGCAACCGAAATAAAACGGTTTTCCCTGTACGTCCCGTATTCTTCATTTTCTACTGCATTGTAACGGATGAGTGGATAATGGTGCATTGCAAAAGCGCCTCTAATCTTTGTCGATGCCAATCCGGATGTTTTTCCTTGCATTCCATAACCTACAACTACGGTTTCATTAAGCGTAATAATTTCGGGCGTCAATTTAACGTCGATACGTGCTCCGGTAACTGTTACTTTTCTTTTTTCATAACCGATATAACTGAAAACAAGCGTTTTTCCCATCTTGGCCGAGATTTTGTAATCTCCCTGCATATCGGTTATTGTAGTGGTTGAAGAACCTTTTACATTGATGAATACTCCGGCGATAGCCTGATTGTTTTCGTCAACCACTTTACCCGAAACAACAAGTGATTGTGCATTTGTAAAAACTGAAATTCCCATTACCATGAAAATTGCCAACATAATTCTGAGTGTTTTCATAAAGAATTTATATTTAAATGATTAATAAATTTTCTTTTACTCCTAAGTCTTTTTTAGAAATTTGTTATCTCTTTTACTTATTAGATACAATTAATATCCAAATTCCATAAATGGAACTGATTATTTTTTTATTTTTGTAAAAAATATTACGTCATTTCTTAATTCATTGAAAAACAATACTAAAATATCAAATCTGGCGAATGAAGAATTACTTCAACATTATATCGAAAGTGGAGATATTGCGTTTTTTGGGGAATTGTACAGGCGATATATTCCCAAAGTGTACGGACTTTGCCTGAAATATCTGGGCGAACAGGAAATTGCCCGCGATGCGGTGATGGATATTTTTTCGAACCTGACAGAAAAGGTCAAGCAATATGAGATCAATAATTTTAATACATGGCTGTATTCGGTAGCGAAAAACCATTGTTTGCAGCTGATCAGGAAAGATAAACAGACAATTTTCATTAAAATTGAAGATGCTTTTGTGGAAAATGAAGATATTTTTACTCTAACAGATAAATCGCAGACACCGGAAGAGCTGGATGCGTTGGAATATTGTCTGGGAACTTTGCCAGAAGAACAACGTAAAAGTATCAAGTTATTCTTTATCGAAGAACAATCTTATGCCGATATTGTCGATGTTACCGGCTATGCGTTAAGCAAAGTGAAAAGCTATATTCAGAACGGGAAAAGAAATTTGAAGAGTTGTATTGTAAAAATACTGAGAACTCCCCAACCGCCAAAGGGGGTTGTTAAATAATACAGCAATGGACTGTAAGTTGTATAATAAAAAGATGATTGTAATTTAGTCCCCTCTTTTGGGAGAGGGCTATGGAGATGTTAAATGAACATTAAAGATTACATACAAGGTAAACGGCATGGCAAAGAGGCGAACCGTTTGGAACGCGAAGCCATGAATGATCCGTTTCTGCAGGATGCTATCGAAGGTTTTGATAGTGTTCCGGACAATCATTTGCCTGTAATCGAAGAACTTGAAAATCGGATTCAGAAAAAGAGTACTAAAAAAACGACTCGTTACCGGATATGGATTTTTAGCGCGGCCGCTTCGTTGGTATTGTTGTTAGGTATTACAACTTTGATGAGAAAGGATAAATTGCCCGAAAATGACTTGGTACATCAAACTACCCAGCCTGCAAGCCAAGCGAAACAACAACTAATCGAGGGAGGGAAGTCAATTTTAGATACGCTGGAAATTGTCGAAAACAAAAAAAATATGGCGCAAAACATACAGAAAGTAAAACCGGAATCAACACGGTATAAAAAAATTGAAGCAATAGAAGCAATAGAAGAAATAGAAGAACCGGTTGATAATACCGAACCGGTTGCCCTGAATGTGAAAGCCATTGAACTAAAGCCGATTGAAATGGAAATGGATACAGAAAAACAAATAACAGAACCTGTTCATGTTCAAATAAGAGGAACCGCCTCTGTTCAAAAAGTATTGGCCGAAAAAGTAAGTGGTATCGTTTTGGACGAAACAGGACAGCCTGTAATTGGAGCCAATGTAAAATTTAAAAACAATTTTAACAAAACTATTACAGATATGAATGGCAGGTTTGAATTACCTATGATGCACCAGGATAAAACCGATCAATTGGTTACGTCTTTTATAGGATACGAAAGCAAAGAAATATCTGTGCCCGGCGATAGTGCAATTATTCGGCTAAAACCGGATAATTTGGCGCTCAATGAAGTTGTGGTAGTGGGTTATGGAAAAAGAAGAAAAAGTCCGACATTTGATAAGGTAAAAGTTAAAGAAACATTCAGCGGGCAAGTAGCCGGACTCGATGTTAACAACAAATCGATAATTAAAAATTTTAGCGAAAAGGAATTCAAAAAATATTTTGACCAAAATCGTAAACAAAATATATGTGATAATGAAAGAGGTATTTTAATGGCCGGTTTTTATATTGATGATGCGGGTAAACCTACAAAAACAGAAATTATAAATTGTAACTGCAAAGAACTTGAAGAGGAATTTTTACGTTTGGTAAACACCAGCCCGGTTTGGACAAAAACAAACCGAAATGTAATCATAACGATTCGGCTCAAATAGTGATGTTTTTTTAATTTATAATACAAATTAAGGAATAGGGAAAATGTAATGCCGTGTTACAAGATTTAATTGCCGTTCCAGCAATCAACAATCAGATATGAATACCGTATCATGGCGCTTCACAAAACATTAATTGTTTGTATTACTTATACATTTAGCAAATAATTTATTTTTTCTTAAATAATTTACATTGTTATGTTAATGCAAAAAAAAATATGATATATTTGCACAAAATTAATGATTTTGAAATATATCTACGGTTTTAACCTGTATATTGAAAAAATTTTATAAGTTGTTTCAGTGTTAAAAAAACACTGTAATTCAAGCCAGTAACCCATTATTAATCTTGGAATTATTATGCCGGAAAATGAAGTCAAAAATCTTATAATCCATGCTGCAAATGGCATATTCTCTAAATTTGGTTTTCATAAAACCACAATGGATGAAATAGCAAAACATATTCATAAAGCCAAGGGTGCGTTATATTATTATTTTAACAGTAAAGAGGATCTATTTAATGAGGTGTTAAAACAAGAACTAAATAATGTCAAGTTTGAATTAAATAAGATTGTGTATAACAACGAAGATTCAATAATAGCGCTTAAAAAATATGTGCTTACACGGTTAAAACTTTTGAATAACTCGGAAAACTATCATGAAACATTAAAAGCTGATTTTTTTGAAAGATATTATTTTGTCAAGGATGTTAGAGATGATTTTGATCAATTTGAACGTAAACAACTGACACTGATTTTACAAAAAGGGAAGGACGATGGCTATCTCGCCATTGAGGATATTAATACGACACTGAATATTATTATGATGGTGGTTAATAGTATTGAAATTCCATTGTATTTGCAAAATAAATACATCGAATATGAACATTCGATAGATGAGCTGTCAAACCTGATTATTGAAAGTTTAAGATATCGGAAATAATATTTTTTTGATCGACAAGTTGACTGAAAAACGATAGGAGCCAACATATTTGTCGGGAATTGTTGATAAAAGTTTTTCTAAATCGGCTATTGAATAAAGTATATGCTGTATTCAAGTATAATTAACTGTATATCATAATATTTTATTGGGGATTCTCGTTTCGGCAAGATTGCACAGAAAAAAATTGGTAAGGTGAATTATAAAAAGTTTCAGAATAATTGCCGAATCGATACCTATTGTTTTCTGAGTTATCGGTTATATGCAATTTTATAAAAGTTATTCATGAATTATAGATTAAAAGTTCTTAATATTAGGTATTTAACTGTAGAGAAGCTAACTTTTGCCTATATATTGATTACATCGTTAATAATTGTAATTACAAGATACGGAACTTATAGCGGTTTTGAATTACTGAAATACAGGTTAATAATAGCCTGCATTATTATAGCATTGGCTTACGTTAACAACATCAAAGATTGGTGGATAATTCGTATTTTGCGTGTAGCATTTATTGGTGGGTTGCTTTCATACTGGTATCCTGAAACTTACGAAATAAACAGGGTGCTCCCGAATTTTGATTTTATATTAGCGAATCTTGAACAAAATATTTTTGGTTTTCAACCAGCTCTTGTTTTTTCAAAACATTTCACTCAGTTATGGTTCAGCGAATTGATGAATATGGGTTATTTTTCATACTATCCATTAATAATCGGAACCGCTTTGTATTTTTATTTTGCGAATCCAAAATATTTTGGATTGTTCTTTTTTACAGTACTTTTCTCATTTTATTTATATTACATCATTTATATAATATTCCCGACAGCAGGTCCGCAGTATTATTATTATGCGATTGGAATGGATAACGCACTTTCGGGAAATTTTCCGGATGTAGGGTATTATTTTAATTATCATAACACGTTGTTGGCAAATCAAGATAATTCAGGATACTTTTATCATCTGGTCGAGAATACGCAATTGTTAGGAGAGAGGCCAACTGCCGCCTTTCCCAGTTCACATGTAGGAATTTCCACAATCATCATGATTATGGTTGCCCGTTACAAAAGATATTTTGTTTTTGAATTATTATTCCCCATATATTTGATATTGGTAGCATCAACAGTTTATATTCAGGCGCATTATTTCGTAGATGTTCTCACAGGTTTTATCAGTGCATTCGTATTCTGCTTTTTGAGTGTAGCTATTTATGAAAAAATAAACCGGATCGAGATGTTTAGGTATATCAAACCATGATATATACCTGATGCCAAACTAAAGGCTTAGTATTCAGCTATGTTTTTTTGTAAATCTGAATTTTAACATTCGATTTATTTATATGCCGGTGTGTTTATCAATAAATGAAAAGCAATTATTTTGCGTATATTTGCATTTTAATCAATTTCATTAATATGCATAGCCAATTACAACTTATACTTTCGCCCGAGCAAGCCGAGAAACAGGATTTGCTGCTCAAGCAGGTTGCCGATAAACTTGAAATTTCGCCACAACGAATTACCCGTTTACGCACTTTAAAGAAGTCGATTGATGCTCGTTCATTTCAACCTAAAATAAATATAACCGTTGAGGTTTATGTTGACGAGAAAGCCCCGAAAGATATTGTTGCTGGATTTAATTATCCTTTTGTAGGGGATAAAGAACCCGTTTTGGTGATAGGAGCGGGTCCGGCCGGACTTTTTGCTGCGTTGAAATTAATTGAACGGGGTTTCAAGCCTATCATTCTCGAAAGAGGGAAAAAAGCTAATGATCGCAAACACGACATTGCCCAGCTTAATCTGAATAAAGGGTTTGATCCTGAATCGAATTATTGTTTCGGCGAAGGCGGAGCCGGAACTTTTTCGGATGGAAAACTTTACACCCGTTCCAAAAAGAAAGGAAATGCTCAACGTATTTATGAGATTTTTCACTATCATGGTGCAGCTGAGGATATTTTATACGAAGCACACCCGCATATCGGTTCCGATAAATTACCTTTGATAGTTGAAAATATAAGCAAAACCATTACAAACAGCGGAGGCGAAATCCATTTCAACCAAAAACTGGTGGAAATAATCATAGAGAATAATTCCGTAAAAGGTTGTAAAACTGAAAGCGGTGAAGTTTTTAATGCAAATTCGTTGATCTTGGCGACCGGACATTCGGCTCACGATATTTACGAAATGCTTTATCGCCAAAACGTAGCGCTCGAACCTAAGGGTTTTGCCATGGGCGTGCGTGTTGAGCATCCACAGGCATTGATTGACAGTATTCAGTATCATAGCAAGGAACGTGATGACTATCTTCCGGCGGCAAGTTACAATTTGGTTGAACAGGTGAACGAGCGTGGCGTTTATTCATTCTGCATGTGTCCCGGCGGTCGCATTGTGCCTGCCGGAAGTGGAACGAACGAAATTGTGGTGAATGGTATGTCGGCTTCACGGCGTAATTCACCTTATGCCAACTCGGGAATAGTTGTCGAAATTCAACCTGAGGATATTCCCACAGAATTTAAGGAATTTGGAGTGTTGGCGGGTTTGAAATTCCAGCAGCATCTCGAAAACCTGGCATTTCTGAACAATGGAGGCATGGGCCAAAAGGCGCCGGCTCAACGATTGGTTGATTTTGTAAAAGGCAGAGTTTCTGCCGATTTACCCGATTGTTCATACATGCCCGGCTTGATTTCATCTCCTTTGCATTTTTGGTTGCCCGAGTTTATCTCGACCCGCTTGCGTGAAGGGTTTAAAAAGTTCGACCGCAAAATGAAAGGCTACCTTACCAACGATGCTGTCGTAGTAGGGGTCGAAACACGTTCTTCATCAGCAGTTCGCATTCCGCGCGACCCCGAAACAGGTCAACATCCCGATATAAAAGGACTTTTCCCTGCGGGCGAAGGTTCGGGTTATTCAGGTGGGATTACTTCGTCGGCTATCGATGGCGAAAACGCTGCGCTGGCTGTCGAAAAGAGCTTAATTGGTTGATGAGTTGAGAACCCTGATAATTCACTTACGAACTTTATAAACTCACAAACGCGAAACCTGACTATACTGTCAGGCAGACACAAAACAAAGAAACAAATGAGATATAAAAAAAATACTCCTCCTTCTGCTTCAAAAGAAACCCGTTTAAAAGTTGCCGAGCCGGTGGAATTAATGACTTTTCTGTTGGCTAAAATGGGTGGAATGAGTCGTAATTCGGTAAAAAACCTGCTTGCACACCGACAAGTCAGGGTAAATGATAAAGTTACCACACAATTTAATTTGCCGTTGCAATCTAACGATCTTGTGGTTGTAAACAGTTCGCGCGGTAACGTGGAATTATCGCATCCGAAACTGAAAATCATTTTCGAAGATCAGTATTTAATTGTTGTCGAAAAAAAAGAAGGTTTGCTCACAGTAAGTACCGGAAACAGCGATGAAACGACAGCATTTTCGATCCTTAAAAATTACGTCAGGAAAAGTTCGCCGCAAAACCGCATTTATGTGGTTCATCGTCTCGATCGGGAGACCTCAGGGATTATTTTATTTGCCAAAACAAAAGAGATTCAGTTGGCTTTGCAGGAAAACTGGCATCGCGTGGTTACACGCCGTGTGTATGTTGCCTTGGTTGAAGGAAATGTAGAAAAAGAAAAAGATACCATCGTTACCTGGCTGACCGAGAATGAAAAATCGCTGAAAATTCACTCAAGTTTTACCGATAATGGCGGACAGCAAGCGATAACACATTACCGGAAGATAAAGTCGAACGACAAGTATTCGTTGCTTGAAATTGAGCTGGAAACCGGCCGTAAAAACCAGATTCGTGTTCACATGCAGGGAATCGGTCATCCGATTGTGGACGATAAAAAATACGGTTCAACTGTTTCGCCGCTTGGTCGGTTAGGTCTGCACGCCCGTATACTTGCATTTATTCATCCAATGAGCCTGGAAAATGTAAGCTTTGAAACTCCCGTACCCCGCAACTTTTTGAACGTGTTTCATTGATAAGTTTACTTGCTCAATGATAGTCACTAAAACGAGTTTATTGATTTTCAAATTCATAAGCTCGTTTTTGTTTTTTTATATTATCTGTATAATCTGCCCTGTCTTGCATTCCGTTCCGCCAGCCGTTTTTCCACTTTTACAATGAATTCGAAGTTTTTCAGTCCCCAGTCCGGAGCGACCAGAAAACCCGGAGGCGATTGAGAAATCATGCGTTCGACGGCTATTTCAGGGTTTAATAATTCAATAAAATCAATCACTAAATCGATGTATTCGTCGGCGGTGTAAAGTTTGAACCATTCGGGATTGTCGGCAAATTGACGGGCCATTTTGGTGCCTTTTACCAATTGCAGTTGATGCAGTTTGATGGCTGTCAGTGGAAGTCTGGATATTTTACGGGCATGATTGAGGATGGTTTCGCGGTCTTCGCTTGGTAAACCGAGTATAAGATGTGCTCCGGTTCGGATGCCACGTGCTGCTGTTGCCCTGATGGCTTCTTCGGCACAGGCATAGTCGTGTCCCCGGTTGATAAATTCGAGTGTGCGGTCGTCGGTCGATTCAATGCCATATTCCACCATTACATAACAGCGCTTCGACAGCCCGGCAAAATAATCGAGTATTTCATCGTTCACACAGTCGGGACGCGTACCGACAACTATGCCAACAACTTTGGAGTGTGACAGCGCTTCTTCATAAATGGTTTTCAGTTTGTCCAACGAATCGTATGTGCTAGTATACGATTGGAAATAAGCTAAATAAATCTGGCTTTCGTATTTTTTAAAAAAATCGATACCTTCTTCAATTTGTTGGGTGATAGTTTTAGCCGGTTTACAATATTCAGGGCTGAAAGTCTGGTTATTGCAATACGTACAACCTCCCGTACCTTTACTTCCATCCCGGTTCGGACAGGTAAATCCGGCATCGATGGAGATTTTCTGAACACGTTCGGTAAATTCGGATTTCAAAACTTGATTGTAATTCAGATAACGGTCGCTTACGTTTTGTATGTTAAACATTTTTTAATAAATTGCCTGATTCTACTTTGTTAAAATCAAAATTACAAGTTTTCCTTGACTGGATTTACAGGATAAAAAACGCCAAAACCATATAATATTACTTGTTAATCCTGTTAATATTGGCAAGATTCAAGTTGTAAATGCAACTTTAATAATTATTAACTTATTTATTTAAAAAGTATGTTTTGCGAAAAAATCGAGGATAACTTTTTTCGAGCTCGATTTGGCGGCTCCAAAAGTTATCACCCGCTTTTTTCGAGTGTATTCCAAACTTGCGAAAATATCTGATTTGGAGATAAATATCCAAATCTTTTTCTTGGTCTGTTGTTTAACTGTTGTTCCACATAATGGACATAATCACATGGAACATAGTCAAAATCAACCTTTTTCGGAATATATTGTCTAACCAGACGATTATAGTTTTCATTTGAACCTCTTTGCCAACTTGCATATGGCTTGGCAAAGAAGAAATCAATACCTAATTCGGTGGCTATCATTTGATGGGAAGAAAATTCCTTTCCATTATCAGATGTAATTGTGTAAAGAAAAGGTTTCCAATCTTTTAAACAATTAATAGCAGCCTTTGCAAGTTGTTCGGCATCCTTGCCATCCAATTTCCGGAGTTTAGCCAATCCGGTAGCTCTGTCGTTGATGGTTAAGATAGCGTTTTTGTGGTTTTTGCCAATAATCAGGTCTATTTCCAAATCACCAAAACGTTCACGCAGTTCCACTTCAGGCGGTCTTTGAGATATATCTGTGCGATTGGGGATTGTTCCCCGTTTGTCGTAAATCACACTTCGCTTTTTGTAGTGACGTCCACGGTTTCTCAGGTCAAGATAAAGCGATCCTTTTTGACGCTTGTCTTTCCATATAAACTGATAGATACGTTCGTGTGACACACATGTATCTCCATTTGTTTTGGCAGCGCCTGCGATTTGTTCCGGACTGTATTTGAGACGCAATTTATCTCTCACATAATCCGCCACTTCAGGTGTGAAGGTTCTGGGTTTAGCTTTGTATTCCTGACGCTTCAGGTATTTACGATGCGCTAAATCATCTCTGTACTGGCCAGATCGGGCATC
>JAJFVH010000213.1 GCA_021371875.1 Bacteroidales bacterium | reverse complement strand
CTGAACATGCGCAGCAAATCGAGCAGCAATTTTACGACCGACGATTTGCGTAAAATAGTAAGCACCTGCCGTGAAAACAACGTAAAAAGCTATCTGACTGTCAATACCATCCTATACGATAATGATCTCATCTTAATGCGTGAAATCATTGATGTAGCCAAAGAATCGGAAGTTTCGGCCATTATTGCCGCCGATGTAGCTGCCCTGATGTATGCCAATAGCATTGGTGTGGAAGTACATTTATCCACACAATTGAATATTTCCAATGTGGAATCGTTGAAGTTTTACGCGCAGTTTGCCGATGTGGTAGTATTGGCACGCGAACTGAATATGCAACAAATTGCCGAAATTCACCAGGCTATTATCAAAGACAATATCCGGGGGAAAAACGGAGAATTAATCCGCATCGAAATGTTTTGCCACGGTGCCTTATGCATGGCGGTTTCGGGTAAATGTTACCTGAGCCTGCACGAAAAAAACGTGTCGGCCAACCGCGGCGCCTGCAATCAGATTTGCCGCCGGGGATACACGGTAAAGGATAAGGATTCGGAGATAGAACTGGAGGTGGATAATGAATATATCATGTCACCCAAAGACCTGAAAACAATCGGTTTTGTAGACGAAATGCTGAAAGCCGGCGTACGGGTATTTAAAATAGAAGGACGCGCCCGCGGAGCGGAATATGTAAAAGCGGTAGTAGGTTGTTACAGCGAAGCCATTGAATCGTGCCTCAACGGGACGTTTACAGACAAAAAAAAGGCTGAATGGGACATCCTTCTCAGCAAGGTATTTAATCGTGGATTCTGGAACGGCTATTACCTCGGGCAACGCCTCGGAGAATGGAGCAATAACTACGGTTCGGAGGCCACACACAAAAAAATCTATGTAGGTAAATGCACCAACTTTTTCAATAAGCTGGGCGTAGCCGAATTTTTACTGGAAGCACAATATCTTTCGGTAGGCGACGAAATCCTGGTTACAGGCGAAACTACCGGAGCATACGAAGACACAGTAAAAGAAATCCGAGTAAAATTGGAACCGGTGGATAAAGTGGAAAAAGGAACCTATTTTTCAATAAAAACCAATGAATTAATCCGGCGGAATGATAAATTATTTAAGATAGTTCCGACGGAACATGCCAGTCCTAAATCCTAAAGGAGAATAAGAAATGCGGAATATTAAGTTCCGCATTTTTTATTATGCCATCGGTTCGGTGCTACGCACCTTAATTATTAATATTTACCTACCATCTCTACAAATGAAGCGGTGCTACGCACCTTTATGAAAACAAATAGCGGATATTTACCGAACTATAGAACAAAATTCAGGTGCGTAGCACCATCCTATTTGTAGCAATCTATACAAAATATAAAAAAGGTGCGTAGCACCGAACCTAAAAATCAATCAAAAAATTCAAATAAATATCGTTCATCGAAGTCAACATCATTCTTCCGCAATATTTCCATATATTCCTCTCTAAATGATTTCTTTTTATGATGATTTTCCTGATTGAGAATATAATTAATCACTGTTTCAACCTGCGATTTTGAGTGAGTAAAAGCCCCATACCCTTTTTGCCACTCAAATTTAAAAGGTGTAAATTTATTTTCTTTTATCCAATTATTACTCGAAGTTTTAATATCCTCAACTAAATCTGGTATTAAATCACTGAGATAATATCCTATCAAAATATGAATATGATCGGGTTGTGCATTTATAGCTAATAGTTTTTGTTTTCTATTTTGAATACAAACAGTAATATATCTTTCCAAATTATTTTTCCATTCCTTTTTAATAAGGGATTCTCTGTTTTTAGGTGAAAAAATTAAATGTATGTAACATTGAGTAAATGTATTTGCCATAATTTAGTTGTCATTTCATTTGTACAAATAGGTTCGGTGCTACGCACCTTGTGTTTGATAACCTTTTCTTGCTACAAATAGTACGGTGCTACGCACCTTTTTTGTTGTAATTCAAGGTGCATGATTATTATATTTTTCGTGTTTGATAACCTTTTCTTGCTACAAATAGTACGGTGCTACGCACCTTTTTTGTTGTAATTCAAGGTGTATGATTATTATATTTTCGAGGTGCATAGCACCGTTCCATTTGTAGGTATGTATTCCAACATAAAATAAAAAGTGCGTAACACCGAACCTAAACGGTTAACCAACTAGTTATTGTCATATTCAACATAGCTTTTCCACACAAATTCTTACCTCCTACTCGGCTTTCCCATTTTTTTCCGCATCATAAACCGGTAAAAACCCGAATAACTTCCAAATCCCAGACGTTGCGAAACTTCCTTTAACTCTTTCTTTTTTATTTTCAACAAATCATTAGCCATAAGCAGAATATAAGTTTCTATAAAATCCGTATATTTCATGCCCGTAAGCGTAAAAACCGAAGTACACATATCGGTTCGCTTAATGCCCAATAAAGCTGCATGATAGTCGCCGGTACGAAGGCCATACCGGTGCAGATTATTTACAAAAGCATCAAGAAAAGCACCACCCGTGGGACGGAAACCGGTTGTAGGAACTTCGTTCGGACCATCTGCTTCGAGTGTTTCAGGATCGTTCATGTTGATATACAACTCCGCCGGAGTGTATTGTTTGAAAGTTGCTTTCATACGCATTAATTTTGAGGTTATTGTTTTACAAAAATAACAATAATTTTTTATGAAATATACCATGTATGAAATAAAATATTGCTTCAAATAAATGAGGGACAATATCGTAGGTATAAGAAAGTGCGACTGATCTATTGTTGGCAATTTCGTACCAGATTAATATTGCCGCCAAAGGATGGTTGGTAATTTTTACATTGTACAAAAGTGCTATTGATTTATCGTTGGCAATATTTTTAATAAAAAAAATTGCCACTGATTATTCAGTGGCAATTCTACAAATATTTTAATGGCTAATAATATATCAGCGGCAATTAGAATCAAAAAAAATCATTTTAAATTGTTTTGATCATCTTTAAAGTCATCAATCTCATTAATAAAATCAATAGCTTGATTAATTCTAAAAAATCCATATCCACGTATAAAATGATGTATCCATTTTTTATTTAAATTCTTATAATTAATATTTATGAATAACCAAATAGCTAACCAGACAGTTAATCCCGTAATGATAATTTGAATAATCCATAAAATAATACTTCCATGCACAATCATCTCATAATTGATATACCAGGTAGTATAAAAAGGAAGCTGTAACCACAACACGCGCACTGAATTCAGGACAGAAAGTTGCAATGTCGCCAGTTTACGCTGGGTAAAGGTAACGCTTCCACTAATGTCTATCTGCCGGATAGTAAAAATGTCCTTCACATACAATATAACACCAAAGCCAGTTATCAGCAATATCATGCTAAGGGAACCCACGAAAAAAACTTTTCCCAATGACATGGGAGTATAAAGAAAACATAAATAAGTAAGTAAAAACATAAATGAAATCCATCCCAATCCTAATATAATACCTATTACTTTTGGCAATAACAAAGATTTAAGTTTATGTCTTACTTTTCTGATCTGCATGAGTTCTATCGATTGATCGTCTATTTTTAAAAAGTCTTCTGTTTCATTATCACGAGAACTCCATATCTTTTTTAAATATTCATCTTCCATTTTTTTACTTATTAGCAGTTAAAATTCGTTGTTTCAATTTGTCTTTGACGCGGCTAATCTTAGTTGCAACATTAGTTTCTGTTATACCTAAAATTTCAGCAATTTCTTTATAGTTTTTTGCTTCTAAAAAAAGAATCATCAATGCTTTATCAAATTCATTCAGTTCGTGAATAAAATATAATAATTGCTTTCTATTTTGTTCATATTCCGTTTCAAAATCATCGCTTATATCTTCAATATCTATAATATTATCAGTAAATGAAACCAATGCCTGTGTACTTTTATTTTTCCTGTAAAAAGAAATAGCTACATTCAAAGCAACCCTATACATCCATGTTGAAAATTTAAAATCATCATTAAAAGTATGACCGGATATCCACAGTTGATATACAATTTCCTGGGCTAAATCTTCCCGGTCGTGTTTATTACGACAATACGAATTGCATATTTTATATACAATCCCCTTATTCATTTGAATAAGTTTTACGAACTCTTTTCTATCAATCTGATCTTCCATTATTATCAAGAAAATTTTTCTTTTAATTTATTATTCGCAACCTATTTTGAAATATCACAATATTCTACGAAAATAATTATTTTTCCACATAAAAAATACCGACTAAAATGAATAACTCATTCTAACCGGTATTTTTACTATTTACTTTATATGATAATCCACAAAAGCTCTTTAAACTTTAAAATATATATTCCGGTGCTTTGCACCTTAGGTTTATTCGTTTGTTCCGGACTACAAATAGTAACGGTACTCCGTACCTTAAGCAAATACTATAAAGTTGGTTCCTCATAAAAGGGACAGAGTCCCGATAATCTTTGTAGAAATAGTTAAGACCATAAAATCAGAGGTGCAGCTGGTACATTCCGGCCTGACGGAAGCACCATAATATAAATTAGGACACATTGCGGATAGTCATATTACTTTAATAGTCTTTAGCTCATTTCCAGCATTCTCAATATCGGTTTTACTGCTTTTACTCTTATTTCTTCATCAATTAATATTTCAGGAGTTTCGTTTTTCAGGCAGTTATACAGTTTTTCGAGCGTATTCAGGCGCATAAAATTGCATTCGTTGCAGGCGCAGGTGCTATCGTTTGGCGGAACGGGAATGAATTCTTTACCGGGATTTTGTTTTTGCATTTCATGCAATATTCCTGATTCGGTAGCCACTAAAAATGATGTTGCATCCGAATTGATTGTATAATTCAACAGCGCCTGTGTACTTCCTATAAAATCGGCCATCTTTAATACCGGTCCTTTACACTCAGGATGAGCTATTATTAAAGCATTCGGATGTTCCGCTTTTAATTTCACCAGTTTTTCAACAGAGAATTGCTCGTGTACATGGCATGCTCCGTCCCATAGTAACATGGAACGACCCGTCACACTGTTGATATAATTTCCCAGATTCCGGTCCGGTCCGAAAATTAATTTCGCATCTTTGGGAAATGAATCCACTATTTTCTTGGCGTTAGTGGAAGTGACCACCACATCGGTAAGCGCTTTTACGGCCGCTGTGGTATTTAC
Organism: Bacteroidales bacterium; assembly: GCA_021371875.1. GTDB lineage: Bacteria > Bacteroidota > Bacteroidia > Bacteroidales > Paludibacteraceae > Paludibacter. The sequence goes on along the minus strand of JAJFVH010000213.1, from coordinate 33,419 downwards.
ATACGAAATAACAGTATGGTCGGGGTGAGCCTTTGTAAACACCTCAAACGCGTCCGCAGGGCAGCTGTCGGCCAACGAGCAACCGGCATTGAGGTCGGGAATAAGTACTTTTTTTCCGGGTGAAAGAATTTTGGCTGTTTCGCCCATAAAATGCACACCGCAAAGTACAATAATATCGGCATCGGTTTTGGCAGCCCATTGTGCCAATGCCAGGCTATCGCCCACATGATCGGCTATATCCTGTATGTCGCCCGTTTGGTAGTAATGAGCCATGATGACGGCATTTTTTTCTTTTTTGATTCGGTTAATTTCCGATATAAGTTCTGATTTATTCATTCGGTTTAAAAATTTGATGTTTTTCAAACAAAACATTATAATTATTCTTTTTATTTTTTATAAAAAACTTTTTTTAAAGATAATAATAGGATGTTGATAAGGTTGATAAAAATATTTAAAAAATATTGTATAATCCGTTATTAAATTTTAAGTATAAACTTTCAACAAAAATAATATTGGATTTTTACTGTAAATAAATAAAATACTAACTTTATCAACATCCTGTTAATAGCTGCAAAGTTAGAAACTTTTCTTCGAACGCTATGCTCATAACCGTATAAAAGGGGTTAAAAAGTAGATATAAAAAACAGGCTAATTAATTTGTCAGTATCAAAACAAGTGGTATAAGGAGATAGTTTTCGGGTTTACCAAATCAAGTTTCAATATTTGTTTCAGTGATTTATCAACAGTTTTCAACAATTTATTGATAGGGTATGAATAGCAGGTATAAAAAAAGAGGTTGTATCAAAAGAGTTTTTTGAATGCAAATTTAGCTACGCTGACCGTTGGTTGGTTCGCGTAGTTTGCGTTCTTCTTGCTTTTGATATGTCCTCTTTCCTGTTTTTCGACTAAAACTATGCGTAAAGTTTACCTATAATCCATAATCTTAAATCAGTTGGAAGTATATTAAAAAGATGGTATATAAGCTGATATTGAAATCCCGTTACGTAAAATGTATGCACGCGTTTATTCATAACCTGGGCTACTATGACTTTAGCTACATCAGCAGGATCCATGCCGTTTTGTTCGTCTTTCTCCATTTTACCCACCGACGATTTCATTTTTTTATAATAAACCGAATCGGGCGATTGGGAAGCAAGGCTATATTTTCGTGCAGCCGTAAATTCGGTTTTTGTATCGCCGGGAAGTATAGTGCAGCATTGAATGCCGAATGGTTTCACTTCGAGCGAAAGTGCATTCATAAAAATAAGCAATGCAGCCTTAACGGAAGAGTAAAGTGCCTGAAAAGGAATAGGAATAATACCAGCAACCGACGAAATGGCAATTATTTTGCCGTAACCTTGCGAACGGAAAACAGGAAGACATGCCTGAATTGTTTTGAAAACGCCGAAAAAATTGGTTTCGAACTGATAACGTGCTTCTTCAACGGAGGTGTCTTCAATCGAACCGGCTATTCCGTTTCCGGCATTTGAAATCAATACATCCAACCGCCCTTTTTCGTTGATAATACGTTCAACTACAGCTGCAATTTCCTTTTCGTTGTTAACGTCCATTATCACGGGAATAATTTCACCCGGTCCGTTTACAGCTTTGCGCGGCTCGCAACCACGGCGGGAAGCCCCGTAAACGATGACGCCATTTTCCATAAGGAGTTCGGCAGTGGCTTTACCTATTCCGGCGCTGGCACCTGTTAAAAGAATAATTTGAGGATTCATTTTTACTATGATTTTTTATTTGCAAAGATAAGATTAAACTTAAAATGAAAACATTTTAGCAGAAAAAAATAATCAAATTAAAACAATTTTACTATCGAAAGTTGTTTTCTATACAAAGCAGGAAAAAATAATCTATTTTTGTATCAATGAATACGCTCCACAAAGACATAAGAACTTATAGTTTTGCCGAAAGCGCCGGAAACGATACGATGTTTGCGCTCAAACCCGTTAAGGATTTGTACCGAAAAAGTCATGGCGAACCCGATTCGCCGCATCGGCACGATTACTATACGATTATTTTTTTCGAACAGGGCCAAGGGGTGCATTTTGTGGATTTTACCGAATATCAGATAGAAGACAACAGCATCTATTTCATTCTTCCCGACCAAATGCATCAGGTGAAACTGAGCGAAGAGCCCAGAGGCTGGGTGATAATTTTTACCGAAGAATTTCTGATTGCCAATTCCATCCCCGACAAATTAATCAACGATATTTATTTGTTCAACGATTACGGACAATCGCCGCCATTATCCATTAATGATAAACAAATGCCTGTTTATTTGAATATTTTATCGCAAATGGAGTTTTTTTCATCCTCGCTCGAAAGTTATACGCTCGAAGCTATCGGTTCGTTGGTAAAATTATTTCTGATACAGAGCAACAACCATTGTTCGCTCAATAAAACCAACAATCCGCAATTACTGGAAACGAGCAACCATATTTTGCACGCATTTAAACAATTGCTCAATAAGCATTATGCCACGCTTCACAAAGTCTCGGATTATGCCGACAAATTAGCCGTTACAGCCGATTATCTGAATAAAACCGTGAAAAACATCACCGGCAAATCGGCAAAAGACCATATTCAAAGCAAACTGATTACTGAGGCCAAACGTTCGTTGCTGTTCACTAATATAAGTAACAAGGAATTAACATACGAATTGGGGTTCGATGAATCGGCTCATTTTAATAATTTTTTTAAGAAAACTACCGGTTTAACTCCCTCAGAATTTAGAATTTCTATCCGCCAGTCCTGATTTTTGCAATTCTAAACCCGATTTCATTACTTTCCGACGCATTTTAGCGCCGTATCTTTGCCGTGTGAAATCGATAAAAAAACTATCAATAAGTTTCACACTAAAAAATACATATAAATGAAAACAATTATTCATAAAGCAGAAACACGCGGACACGCCAATCATGGTTGGCTGAATACGCATCACACCTTTAGTTTTGCCAATTATTATAATCCCGAACGGGTTCATTTCGGTTCATTACGTGTGCTCAACGACGACTGGATTGCAGGCGGCGAAGGATTCGGAAAACATCCGCACGACAATATGGAAATAATTACCATCCCTTTGAAAGGAGCCGTAGAACATCAGGATAGCATGGGCAATAAAGGAATTATCAACTCGGGCGAAGTGCAGGTAATGAGCGCCGGAACGGGTATTTTCCACAGTGAATACAACCCAAACAAAGATAAAGAATTGGAATTGCTTCAAATATGGGTTTTCCCGAACAAAAAGAATGTTACCCCCCGCTATGAACAAATTTCGCTGGCGGATTTGGAAAAACCTAATGAATTGTATCAGATTCTGTCGCCAAATTCCGATGATCAGGGTGTATGGATTCATCAGCAAGCCTGGTTTTATCTCGGCGATTTAAACGAAGGCTGGGAAGGAAAATACACATTGAAAAATCCAAACTCGGGGGTTTACGCATTTGTAATCGAGGGGGATATAACTATTGCCGGAAAAGAACTGAAACGTCGTGACGGAATGGGAATCAGCGAAATTGCCGAGATTGAAATTAAAGCGGATTCACAAGTTAAATTATTGCTGATGGAAGTGCCAATGAATTGAAAAAACACAGTAGAAAAAAACATATATAAATCAACAAACTACAAAAAAATCAAATTATGAATGCACTTGTTAAAAAATTTTTTGCAACAGACACGCAGGCATGGCCTTTATTGGTGTCCCGTTTGGCATTGGGAGCTGTTATTTTACCGCATGGTATGCAAAAAGCGCTCGGTATGTTTGGCGGTTACGGAATATCAGGCACTTTGGGATTTTTCGAAAGTTTAGGATTGCCTGTTTTTCTTGGATTTTTAGGAATTCTTGCTGAGTTCGTCGGAGCAATCGGCGTAATTCTCGGAGCCGGTACCCGTTTTATGGCGCTTTCCATTTTCCTTATGATGACCGGCGCCATGGTCATGGGTGGGCATATCCATAACGGGTTTTTTATGAACTGGTATGGCGTTCAGCCGGGCGAAGGATTCGAGTATTTTATTCTTGTTCTCGGTTTGGCTTTGTCGCTCGTAATTGGCGGTAGCGGTAAATATTCTTTTGACAATCTGATTTCTAAAAAATTGAAATAAAATTCTTTGAACATGTATTAAACCGGCTTTGTTACAATACGTAACGAGGCCGGTTTTTTATATAAGCAATTTGATAATAATTTTGCAAAAATTTGCGTAATTTGCACCCGCTTGCAATAAGCAAAGTACAAAATAAACGGAATGAAAATGAAAGTACTTGTAACCGGAGCAAATGGATTGCTAGGACATCATGTGGTGATGCAACTGCTTGACAAGGGAAATGATGTGAAAATTATTGTCCGTAACAAACGGAATATACATTTCGATTTATCGAAAGTGGAAACGACTTCGGGCGATTTTACGAACTCTGAAACACTGAAAACGGCAGCCAAAGGTTGTGATGCCATTATTCATATAGCGGCTGTTACAGCAACCGATTTACTGCATTACGAGGATTACAGCAAAGTAAATGTAGATGGTTCGGCACAAATCCTACACGTAGCAGATATGTTAAATATCAGCCGGTTGGTTTTTGTAAGCACTGCGAATACCATCGGTTACGGAACGAAAGACCAGCCATCGGACGAAAGAGCCCCGATTCAATTTCCATTTTCCAACTCGTTTTATGCCCGTAGCAAAGCGGAAGCAGAAAAACTTTTTGTGGAAGCATCGAAAAAAACAGGAAGGCATGTCATTATTATCAACCCGACTTTTATGATCGGAGCTTATGACACGAAACCGAGTTCGGGAAAACTGATATTGATGGGATATAATAAACCGGTGATGTTTGCGCCTGATGGTGGCAAAAACTTTGTGGCGGCGAGCGATGTGGCGACCGCTATTTGCAATGCGCTGACGGGTGGACGAAACGGTGAACGTTACCTGACATCGGGAGCAAATCTTTCATTCAAGGAATTTTACGAAATTCAAAGCAGGGTAGGGGAATATGACCAAAAAATAATTGTGTTGCCTGATTTTTTATTGGAAATAGCCGGAAAAGCAGGCGATTTGGTCAGATTGTTCGGGGTAAAAACCGAAGTTTGCAGCATGAATCTGAACCAACTTACCGTACGGGAATATTATAAAAATCAAAAAGCGGAATCTGAACTTGAAATGCCCCTGAAATCCCTTGATAAGGCTGTTTCAGAGGCATTGGACTGGTTTAAAAAGAATGGGAAAACCAGGTAAAATATCGGATGAATTATTCAATTATATGAGACCTGGTAATTATTTTATCCATTTTAATATCGTAAGAATCGGTTGGAACTTTTTCAATTAGTTGAAAATCAAAGCCTATACCTATTTTTTTGATGTGCCTGTTTACAAAATATTTGTCGTAATAACCTTTTCCTCTTCCCAGGCGGCTTTTGTTTTTGTCGAAAGCCACACCAGGAACAATAACAAGGTCGATTTTGTTAATATATTCTTTTTGAACGGATGGTTCCCAAATGCCCAGACTTCCTTGAGTCAATTCATCTTTTGTTGAAAACGATTTGATAAGCATCTCGTCTTCTTTCACTACCGGAAGTAACATTTGCTTTTTCTTACTCCATTTAATTATAAAATTGTGTGTAGGAAGTTCATCCGGTAACGACCAATACACGAGCACTGCATTAGCAGCCTGAAATTCAGGGAGCGATTCGATTTTTTCAAAGACCTCCTCAGCTTCAATTTCTTTTTCTTTTTCTGAGATATGTTGTTTTTTGTACCAGATATTTTGCCGGATTAAACTTTTTTCAGATAAAACTTCTTTTTTTTTTCTTTTAAATAACGAATAAATAGATTGTAATTTACCCATGTAGAAATATTTATTAATAAATGCTTGATTTCACTATGTGCAAAAATATATAATAAAATCGAATAATTTATATAATTTTTGAATTATATTTTAGCAAAGACAGCTTTTTATAGCAAATAATATATTTTTTGAATGGATAGAAAACAGACATTCTTGTATATTTTTTATGTTTAAAGTTGTTCATTGTAATATTTTTTATATTTTTGAACCGACTTAAAGATGTTGTAATTACAATTTTACAATTTTTGTACCTGAAATCTTATGTAAAATGAAAAGATTAATCATAATTTTCTTTTTGTTTTTGGGATGCACCGTAATTTCAGCTCAAATTTCACCGATTGTTCCTTCGACCGCTTCAATTGCAAATGCTTCGGTAGCTGATTCAAAGGATTGGTGGGCATTCGGTAATCCGGCAAATATCGGTTATGTTTCTGATATGACTTTTGGTTTTCAATACGAAAATCGTTATTTACTTGCTGAATTGTCAACCAAAAGCCTGAATTTTGTTTTGCCCTCCGATTTAGTCAACACGGGACTCTCTGCTTCCTATTTCGGTTATTCGTTGTACAATGAGATATTACTTGGCGCAGGCTTCTCGCGTAATTTTTCAAATAAGTTCTCCATGGGAGTTCAGCTTAACTATTTAACGGCATACTTTGCGTCGGCTGACAAATACTTTGGGTCTTTTTTCCCTCAAATAGGGCTGAATGTTAGCCTTACTCCTGCCTTACATCTTGGATTTTCAACATTTAATCCTTTTCAATCCAATATTAAAACCTCGTATGCAGTCAAAAAGTTGCCTTCAATTTTTAGCTTAGGTTGCGAATATTTTTTATCGCCGGAGTTGGTTTTTCTAATTCAGGCAGACAAGGAAATAAGCAGTAATTATCGTTTAGCAACAGGAGCCGAATATTCCATACTTGACTTCCTCACAGTTAAAGCCGGAGCCTATCATACTGATTATTTGGTACCCTGTATTGGCTTTATGTGTGATTTCGGCTCTTTTACTTTTCACCTGAATGGTGAATTGCACCCGATACTTGGGTTGGTATCCATCGCATCAGTTAAATATTCCCTCAAAAAATAACTGTCCGGTCGTTTTTATTATGAAACGGTTTACGCTATATATATTTTGCCTGGTTGTCTTGCTTTTAACGGATTTAAAAGCACAGGAAAAAACAAATACAATCGAACAATTTATTGCCGATATATTCGAACAATATGCTGCCGAGACAGATGAATCTTTGGATTTTGAATCGTTTTACGAAGAGTTGATGGAACTTTCAGATAAACCGCTAAACCTGAACAAAGCAACCAAAGAGGAACTTGATAGGTTGCCGTTTCTCACGGACATTCAGGTAGAGAATATTTTGTTTTATATCTACCGGTTCGGAAATTTTCAAACCGTGTATGAATTACAGCTCGTAGATGGACTTGATATGACCGATATCAGGAGGATGTTGCCGTTTATTTATGTTGGAAAAGGTGAAGTAAAGAGCCAAAAAATTTACGCAAAAGAGATTTTCCGGTATGGAAAAAACCAGATTTTGTTTCGGGTCGACCGGGGTCTCGAAACAAAAGCCGGATATTTAGAAACAGATGAAAATTCGACCCGGTATCTCGGTTCGGCATTTTATAATTCGCTGAAGTACCAGTTCAGATTTAAAGAAAGAATAAAATTTGGATTCACGATGGAGAAAGATGCCGGAGAACAATTTTCGGGAAGTTCACATACAGGATACGATTTTTATTCCTTTCATGCCCAGCTGAATGATATGGGTAAATTCAAAACTATTGTGGTGGGCGATTTCAGGGCAAATTACGGACAGGGATTAGTGCTCGGGTCGGGCTTTGGAATGGGTAAATCATCTTATGTTCTGAAGGTAAATTCCTATGGTACGGGATTGAAAAAATACAGTTCGACCAATGAAAGTAATTTTTTTCGCGGAGCAGGAGCCACGATGCATTTTGGGAAATTTGATTTTTCAGTATTTTATTCCAATAAAAATATTGATGGAGATACTTTGAACGGTACCTTTACAAGTATTTACAAAACAGGGCTACATCGTACCACCGCTGAGTTTGAAAAGAAAAACACCGTTAACCAACAAGTTGAAGGTTTTAATGCATCCTTTACGCATACGAATTTACAACTTGGTTTTACAATTGTCCACACCGTGCTTAATCACAATTTAGTCCCCGATCCGGCGACATACAATCATTTCTATTTTAAAGGCGATAGACAAACAACCGGCGGCCTGAATTATCGTTTCCGGTTATCTAAATTCAATTTTTTTGGAGAAACGGCACTGGCAAATCAATACGCACTGGCAACAGTGAACGGAATAACATTTTCTCCTTTATCGCAGGTAAGTTTCGTTGTTTTAAATCGTTATTTCTCCCCTGAATATGATACTTTTTATGCGACTGCCTTCTCCGAAAGCTCAAGAATCAATAACGAAAGCGGGTTATACTTGGGAGCGGAAATGCGTCCGTTTAAAAAATGGAAAATTGCTGCTTATGCCGACAGTTATCGCTTTCCCTGGCCTAAATTTGGGGTAGATGCTCCTTCGGTCGGACGCGATTATTTGATGCAGGTTGATTATGCAGTCCGGAGGGATTTGACGATGTTCTGGAGGTTTAAGTACGAAGAGAAACAAGACAATGAATCTGATTCAGGTCAGACTATGCCTTTGGTTGTTCCCCTTCAGAAAGGGTTGGTCCGTTATCAGTTGAGTTATTCTTTTGGAAACTTCAGCTTCAGAAATATTATTGATGGCAGTTTGGTTCAGAAAAACCGTTCCGGGATAAAATATGGGTTAAATGCTTTACAGGATTTTAGTTACAGTTTTACGTCTATCCCTTTAAAAATAGATTTTCGTTATCAGTTTTTCGATGCCGTGGACTATGATAACCGTTTTTACGTGTATGAACGGGATATTTTATATGCCTTCTCCATCCCGATGTATTACGGAAAAGGGAGCAGGTATTATATCAATATGAAATATGATTTGAACGACCGGATTTCAATGTGGTTGAAATTAGCGCAAACGGTTTATGCCGACGACCGTGAGACCGTAAGCAGTGGAAACGAAGAAATACAAGGCAACAGAAAATCGGATGTGCGGTTTATGCTGAGATGCCAATTCTGACAAGTTTTCACCTCATCCTTTCTAATCTTGATGCATCGAGCCGGAGCAAAATAAACAACATAATGGTAAAACCCCAAAGTGAGGAACCTCCGTAGCTGAAAAACGGCAAAGGAATGCCAATTACAGGCATTATTCCCAATACCATTCCTACATTAATCATGAGGTGAAAAAAGAAGATGCTTGCCACACAATAAGCATATACACGGTTGAAAGTTTCGCGTTGGCGCTCGGCAATTCGCAGCAGGCGCATTAACAACAACCAATAAAAAACGAGTACAAGCGTTGAACCCCAAAATCCATGTTCTTCGCCTACAGTACAAAAAATAAAATCGGTATCTTGTTCGGGTACATAGTTGAGTTTTGTTTGTGTGCCGTTCAAAAAGCCTTTTCCCCAGAAACCTCCCGAGCCAATGGCAATTTTCGATTGATTTACGTTATAGCCTGCTCCTGTAAGGTCATTTTCCATGTTGAGTAACACTTTGATACGAATTTGCTGGTGCGGTTCAAGCACTTTGTCGAAGAGATAATCGGACGAAAAACAAAACAAGGCTGAACCGATAGAAATTAAAATCAGCATCCAATACTTTTTAAAACGGTTGAAAAGTTCAACAAAAATCCAGTAAATACATGAAGCAATCACCCCCAAAAGAGCCACATAATCAAAATTGACCTTGAACCAGATATTGAGTACGATTGAAATCAGGGTCAATCCCAATGTCCCCAACAATAAAAACGAAGCTTCTTTTCTATGTCTTGTCACAAAGAAAGCATATATGAACTGAACAAGTATAATTAGCCCCATGGACAAAACAATGCCCAAAGTACCTTGATCGACCTGGATGGGAATGACACTGAACCTGATTACAAGAACAAATAAAAACACAACAAATAAGGTTAGTAAAAGTATAATCCCGTTCATACCTTCGCGATAAAACATAAGTAAAAATGCCGCAAAAACCAACGCCGAACCGGTTTCCTTTTGTAGAATAATGAGAGTGAAAGGTAACAATACAATCAGGGCTAATGGAATCAGGTCTTTCCAGTTTTTGAGTTTGTAATTATACGAACTCATAAATTTCGACAGCGCCAATGCGGTTGCCATTTTAGCGAGCTCTGCGGGCTGAAAGCTTACCGGACCGAGTACCAACCACGAGCGGGAACCTTTGATGTCGGGGGCAATAAATATAGTAACAATAAGAAGCAGCATGATGGCTGCATAAATTATATAGGCGAAAAAATTATACATTTTGTAATCCACAAGCAGCAACATACCTCCCAGGCCAAAAGCGGTTAAAATCCACACAAACTGTTTTCCTGCCCGTTGATTCCAGTCGAAAATACTGGTTTGGTCAAAGTCGTAACTTGCGCCGTAGATGCTTATCCAGCCCATAAAAACCAGTGCAACATAAAAAAATACTGTTGTCCAGTCCAAAGCATATTTTATACTAACGTTCTTTGACATTTGTGTTGGTTACAATGTTAGTTACTCTTTCCTGAAGTTCCAACCTTTCGATTTTTCCCCTAATGTACTGTTCCACCAATAAACTGAAAACAGGAGCCGCGTAAGTGGAGCCGAATCCTGCATTTTCAACTACAACGGCAATCGCGATTTTCGGGTTTTCGCGCGGTGCAAATCCGACAAAAATCGAGTGGTCTTTACCCCGGCTATTCTGAACAGTTCCGGTTTTACCACACATATCTATCCCTTCTATTTTCGATAACCGGGCAGTTCCGAATTCAAAAACTCTGGACATACCTTCCACCACAATCGGGAAGTATTTTTCATCTACTTTTGACCTGTGGACTTTGGTTTTCATGGAGTCGCATTTATTCAAATGTGGTGTAATGTAATAACCTGAATTGGCAATAGTAGCCATGGCATTGGCTAATTGCAACGGGGTTGCTAATATTTCGCCCTGCCCGATTGAGTTTGACCGGATGGTTATGGCGCGCCAGCCGGTTTCTCCCCGGTAAACTTTGTTGTAATATTTTTGAGTGGGGATATAACCCCTCGATTGTTCATAAATATCACTGTCGGTAAATTTTTCACCCAATCCAAAGCTTTTCACGTTGTTGACCCAGGCATCATAATTGTTTCTGAAAATATTGTTTTTCTCTCCATAGCCATCTTTTTCTATCGTTACCCGAAAAGCATTCCAGAAATAAGGATTGCAACTTTGCTCAATGGCGTTTAACAAACTTACAGGCGAGCCATGATGGTGCGTGCATTTTACCGGCGAAGATTCAGGTCCATTACAACTAAAGATTGTTTTTTCGGTTATACCGCCCATTTGCTGGCAAACCAAAGCCTGGATGGGTTTAAAGGAAGACCCCGGGGAATATTGTGCTTGTGTTGCCCGGTTCATAAGCGGTTTAGTCGGGTCGTTCAACAAGGCGGTATAGTTTTTCGAGCGTTGCCGTCCTACAAGTATTGATGGATTAAACGCCGGATTAGAAACCATTGCCAGAATTTCGCCGGTTGAAGGTTCAATAGCAACTATACTTCCCACTTTACCGGTCATTAATTTTTCTCCTAAAATCTGAAGTCGTATATCCAGAGTAAGTGTCAGATTTTCACCGGCAATTGCGGGAATGTCTTTATTCCCATCTTCGTATTTTCCCTTGATCCGGCCTTTGGCATCGCGCAATAATATTTCAACTCCTTTTACACCACGAAGCGCTTTTTCGTAAGTGTATTCTATCCCATCGCGTCCGGCATAATCGCCCGACTTGTAATATTCATCATTTTCGATGCGCTTTTTCGATACTTCCCCGATATTTCCCAATACATGCGCGGCATTGGGGAAAGCATATTCGCGCAGTGTACGGTTTTGAATAAAGAAGCCCGGATACTTGTACATCGATTGCTGAATTGTGGCAATATCTTCGATGTCCAACTGAGTCATAAAAACCTGAGGAGTATACGACGAATAACCAAGGTTTTTTTTGCGGTCTTTGATTTCGGCGATACGATTTATAAAAAATTTTTTGTCGATATTCAATGCACGGCAAAACGATAATGTGTCTAAATCGTGTATTTCGCGCATGATGCAGCTTATATCGTAAGCTGGTTTGTTGTAAACGAGCAAAGTGTGATTGCGGTCGTAGATAAGTCCGCGCGGAGGAAACTGTGTTTTTTTCAGAAAAGCGTTACTCTCAGCGCCTTCCTTGTATTTTGTTTCAATAATTTGAATAGAAAATAGCCGAAGTATATATACAACTATCACAACCGACATGATAATGGCAATCACATATCTTCTGTTTTGAAGTGTATCGTTTATCATAATTTATTTTCGATTGAACGAACGTATGCCTAAAATAAGCAAAATTGTAACAAATGAGCTTAATATAATTTTAAAAATTATCAGCCAGATGTTGGCAAATGAAAATGCTTCGAGGAGAAACAAGGTGGTATGATGCAGCAAAACCATAAATACCACATACTTGATATAAGCGCCTACCCCAAATGTATAAAATGATGGAACCGGATTGCTGCCTTCTTCAATTGACGTGAAAAGCTTAATAATGCCATTTCTTGAAAATGCCGCCAATACGGTTGCAAAAGCATGCATCCCCATTGTGTTCGAAAAAGCATCAATGGTTAACCCAAGCACAAAAGCGAGCAACAAAGTAACCCAATGAGGCAATTTAACAGGGAGCGAAAGAATAAATAATATATAAATATAAGGATTGATAAAGCCTAAAAACTGGATATTATTCAGCGCCAGCACCTGAACAAGTACCAGAATAATGAAAGATAATATGTTTTGAACCACTGTTAACATTTTATTCTTCGGCTGCTTTTTCTAAGATTCGTTGTTCGTTGTAATTCTTATAATTAATAACTTTTACGTGTGAAAGTGTACGGAAATTAACGGCAAGTTTCACTTTGATATTATAATATGCTTCACTTTCTTTGATGTTGAAATTTTCAATAGTGCCCACAGGGATACCTTCAGGGAAAGTATTGGTAAATCCGCTGGTTATCAACGAATCTCCAAGCGAAAATTCAACGTGGCGGGCGATATCCTTTAATTCGGCATACCTGTAATCCATCCCCGTCCATTGCAAGGGGCCGCTGTAATTATTTTTCTTAAACTTACAGTTAATCTTGATTTTATCGTTTAAAACAGGAATGACCACAGAAAACTTGTCCGAAACCGTTTTTATAATTCCGACTACACCTTCATCGCCGATTACGCCCATATCTACTTTGATCCCATCCCTCAATCCTTTGTTTAGGGTAATGTAGTTTTGTAGTTTATTGGTGGAGTTGTTGATTACTTTGGCCGAAATAAATTCATATTCCATTTCGGGAGGAATACGGAAAAGGAGAGAATCGGTTTTTTCGGGCTGTAAGGTTGAAAGTTGATTGCGTAACGAGATTATCTCGTTTTTCAGGGCAGTGTTTTCTTCCGACAGGTTCTCGTTTGCATCGCGCAGTTTGAAAAATTCCACCACCGAATTGCTCATTTCGTACATCCCTGAAATGACCGAATTACTCGATGAGAGAAACACACTTTTTTGATAATCCTGATTATTTACAATCAGGGTGAATGAAATTACCTCTAATACAAGAAATAAAATCACAACACTATATTGAATCAAAAAATTAATGAGGTTTCTCATGGATAACTTTAAAAAAACGGCAAGTATAAGATTAAAAAATATATTTAGCCTTACACTTACCGTTAGTTAAATGTTTTATTATCGGATTAGGAATGAGAATTTATCCACGTTTTTCAATGCGATACCGGTTCCGCGTGCAACAGCGCGCAAAGGATCGTCGGCAATATGGAACTGGATATTCAGTTTATCGGTCAAACGTTTGTCCAAACCACGTAACAGGGCACCTCCACCGGCAAGATAAATGCCTTTTTCGACGATATCGGCATACAATTCGGGAGGCGTTTGCTCTAAAGCGCTCAGGATGGCAGCTTCGATTTTCGAAATCGATTTTTCGAGGCAGTGTGCCACTTCCTGATACGAAACAGGCACCTCCATTGGTAAAGCAGTCATACGGTTTGGTCCGCGAACGATATAATCTTCAGGCGCATCTTCCAGGTCGGTTAAAGCGGCGCCTACATTGATTTTGATTAATTCGGCAGTTCGTTCACCTACTTTGATGTTGTGCATACGTCCCATATATTCTACAATATCAAGAGTCAAATCATCGCCGGCAATACGGATGGATTTATTCGAAACGATACCACCCAGCGAAATCACGGCAATTTCGGTCGTTCCGCCGCCTATATCTACAATCATACATCCGGTGGGAGCTTCCACATCGATACCAATGCCGATAGCGGCAGCCATGGGTTCGTAAATCATGTACACTTCGCGTCCGCCTGCATGTTCCGATGAGTCGCGTACTGCACGAATTTCAACCTCGGTGCTTCCCGAAGGAATACAAACCACCATTTTGAGAGATGGGGAAAACAACCGATTCTTCGTTGGAATCATTTTAATCATACCGCGTATCATTAATTCGGCAGCGAAGAAGTCGGCAATTACACCATCGCGTAGCGGGCGCACAGTGCGAATTCCTTCGTTTTCTTTTCCCTGCATTTGGCGGGCTTTTTCGCCTATGGCAATTAATCTGTCGGTACGTTTGTCGAGAGCAACTACCGAAGGCTCATCCACCACGATTTTGTCGTTGTAAATGATAATGGTATTGGCTGTTCCTAAGTCAATAGCTATTTCTTGTGTAAATGAAAATAATCCCATTTTCTTTCTTTATTTCAAATTGTTTTTTTATAAAACTTAGTTTTCGGCTACAATTTTGCGAAAAAACTTTAAATCGTAAATTGTAAATAAAAAATTGTAAATCTATTTAATGTTTAAAATGACGGAATCCGGTTGTTACCATCGACAGCCCTTTTTCGTTACATGTTTCAATTGATTTGCTGTCGTTAATCGAACCGCCGGGCTGAATGACAGATGTAATTCCGGCTTCGGCTGCAATTTGGACGCAGTCGGGGAACGGGAAAAAAGCATCGGATGCCATAACGGCTCCTTGTAAATCGAATTTAAACGATTCGGCTTTTTCGATGGCATGTACCAACGCGTCGACACGCGAAGTTTGTCCCACACCGCTTGCACACAACTGTTTATTTTTTGCCAACACTATGGCATTCGATTTCGTATGTTTTACTATTTTATTGGCAAAAATCAAATCTTCGATTTCCTGTTCGGTTGGCGTTTTTTGGGTTTCTACTTTCATATCTTCCACTGTTTCGGTATGTGTGTCTTTGTCCTGCATTAACACGCCGTTGAGCAATGTACGAAACTGTTGTGTTTTCAGTTTTGCATTTTTCAGTATCAGAATAATGCGGTTTTTCTTTTGGCTCAGGATTTCGATGGCATCTAAGTCGTAATCGGGAGCAATGACCACTTCAAAGAAAATTTTATTCATTTCCAAAGCGGTTGCTTTATCAATGATAGCGTTGGTAATCAAAACGCCGCCAAAAGCTGAGACAGGATCGCCGGCCAGCGCATCGAGCCATGCATCGACCAACACCGGGCGTGAAGCGATTCCACAGGCATTATTGTGTTTGAGAATAGCAAAAGTAATATCTTCGAAGTCATTAATCAGATTAACGGCAGCATCGATATCGAGCAAATTATTGTACGAAATTTCTTTTCCTTGTACTTGTTCGAACATTTCGTCGAACTTCCCGAAATACACCCCGCGTTGATGTGGATTTTCACCGTAACGAAGCACTTTGGGATTATTTTCGCTCATGCGGAATGCCGATTTTTCTTCTCCATCAAAATAGTTAAAAATGGCTGAATCGTAATGCGACGAAACGGCAAAAGCTTCTTTGGCAAACCAGCGCCGTTCCTCTATGTTTGTTTGAGCGCCATTGGCATTAATTAAATCCAACAAAGCTTCATATTGATCCTGCGACGCCACAATCACCACATCTCTATAATTTTTTGCGGCGGCCCGAATCAATGAAATGCCTCCGATGTCAATTTTTTCAATGGTGGTCGGTTCGTCGGCTCCTGCTGCCACAGTGGCTTCGAAAGGATACAAATCGACAATCACCAGGTCAATTTCAGGAATTTCGTATTCGGCTAATTGCGCGTTATCTTGTTCCAGATCACGGCGCGAAAGAATTCCTCCAAAAACTTTCGGGTGCAGTGTTTTTACTCTTCCTCCTAAAATTGACGGGTAACCGGTAAGGTCTTCAACGGCGCTGCACGGAATATCAAGCGATTCAATAAAAGATTGAGTGCCCCCGGTGGAGATAAATTCAACTCCTTCGGCGTAAAGGGTTTTGATAATTACATCGAGTTTATCTTTATGATAAACAGAGACTAAAGCTCTTTTAATTTTTTTGCGTTCCATATTCCGTTTTTGCGTTTAATTATGGGATGCAAAACTACAAAAAAACATTGGTTTAATCAATACAAAAAAAGTTCATTTTCAAATTGATGAGCAAGGTCTCAACCGGAGAGGATTGATTTTGTAATCGGGATAAATATATTAACTAAATAAATGTTGGCCGTTTCTAAAAAGCCTCCTATATTTTAACATTTCTAATACATCTGCGACCAAATGTTAATATTTCGATGATCATCCGATGAGCTGCGGATATTATTGAATTTTCTTTCAAAATTAAAAAACAATTAAATTTTAAGGGTATCAGAACCTTTCTTTACTTGTTTTGTTTCAATTATTACTAACAAACAAAATATTGGAGAATATGGAAAATGTACAAAATTCAGTGATAAAGGTTTACAAAGGTGGCCCTTATCTTTTGTCGGGTGAATTTAAACTTATTTTACCTTCGGGTGAAGAAAAAACGGTATCCGATCCTCATCTTTGCCGTTGCGGATTGAGTAAAAACAGACCGTTTTGCGATGGGTCACATACTAAAAGTGATTTAGACAAGTAAACCAAGGATTTTACTTTTTCATTATGAATCTGCTTTTATTGCGAGGTAAAGGCAGATTTTTTTATGTTTATTCCCAATGTTATATCCAAATAAGTTTGGAAACAACCGCTTATTTTTGGACGAATGTTGAACCCAATTTACCTTACATCTTGTTCCAAAATTGGCGCTATGGCAAAAAAAGGATGAAAAATGTGGATGAAGAACCAGAAAAACCCGAATCACTAACCTGATTAAGATGATAGGTTTTCTTTTTAAAGAATCGGGTGGACGCTTAAAACAAGCGGTTATCCAATTCTTTTGATTTTTGGAATTGACAGGTTTTTTTAGTTTGAAGGGAATTGTTGAATGTATAAATCGTTAAGAATTGATAGTTATACTTGTATTCCAAGGGTAGAAAACAATTTAATGAGGGAAATGATCTTAACAAACCACTTAAACCGGCATTGGTTAGGAATGGCTGTTATAGGCATAATCTTTGGTTAGTCCGATTGCCAAACGCTCTGTTTAAAAATAAATTCTAAAAAGTATAGCCTACAACAAATGAATAATATGTATCCCAAACTTTGTGGCGGGGATTGTCATAATAAGCATTTCCAATCAGCAGGGGGTTGTTTCCCTTTCCCTGAGGACTTTGGAGATAATACAATGCTCCAAGGCGATGGGCTATGTATAATCCACGATAAAATTTCCAAACGTAACCGATTTCTGCACCAACTAATTGTGAATATAAGATTTTGGAATCCTGAGTTTCAATATTTTCAACAAATTGACTTTTAGTGTGATACATGAACCTAGAATATAGTCCTTTGCTTTCTTTAGTTTTAGAAAAAAAATAATCTAAATTCAATGCGAAAATGTAATCAACCCTCATTTTAAAACCATCGGGGGTACCACTGAATTCTTTTGAAGGCGCATCAAAATGTTCATAGCCTAATGATAGTCTGTAATTTTCATAACGGATACCGCTATTCATTGATATTCCTCCTGTTAAAACCGTTATCGGAACATCAAACTCACAAAAAGCCCTCCACTTTCGTGTTGGGTGAATAGATTCATTTTGGGAATATGCGTGAAGAAAGGATACTATTAACAACGCATTGATAATCATCATTTTTGTTTTCATATAATTTACTTGTTTTAAGTTTTAATATGATGCAAAAATATAAATATCAATATCCCTTTGCGAAGGACAAATGTCTGTAATTATAATTTCAGAATTTTTTTTCGAATCCGGCTCAATTGCCTTTCAGTAATTCCAAGTGTAGTAGCTAAATATTTTGCCGGAAATTGTTGCAAAACGGATAACTCATCCTGTAGCAATTTGCTGTAACGTTCTTCAGCTGTTAATGTAATTAAATTAAAACGACTTTCTTCGATACAGGTTATCTGTTGTTCCAAAGTTTCGATATAAAAGCGTTTAAAATCCGAGTCTTCTTCTTTGAGTCTGTCGATGTGGTTCTTTTGAATCACAATCATTAAAGTTTCGGTCAATGCCCTGATATTTTCTTTAGAGGGCAATTCATTTAAAAAACTGGCTAAAGAAACCGCAATTTTACCGGGTCCGGCAAGGTAGGTGGTAATTTCGTCCCCATTTTTGCCAAAAAAAATTGAAGTGCTCCTTCAATGACAAAGGCAATCTGGGAGTTTACTTGTCCTTCTTTTAAAAAAAACTCCCCTTTTCTGAGTTTTTTTGTTCTGTCACAGCCATTAGTTTTTCAATTGAGCTTGTCTCAAATCCCTGAAAAATGTCTCGAATTATGTCCATTGGAATATCAATAAGTTCTATAATGATGTTTTTATAAAATAGTTCCAGAAAAATTGAAGTTGTAAATGCAACTTCAATTTTTAATATTGAACAATGCCAGTTTTTAAAAGTTTTAAATCTGATTCAATAGTTGAACTTATTAACTACAAAAGGGCAGGCTTTTTGAAAAATTACAGATATTAAAACCTTGCATTGAATGAATTATTTGGTTGCATTTTTACTCAAAACACAATAATAGAGCATCCGATTCCGGATGCCTTCAAAAATTATTACAAAGTAGATGACCTGATTTAAAAGAGGAAAACATACACAAATTATCAACTGAAAGTCAAAAATTGATTACTCCATCGCTTCTTTCATCATTTTAAAAGCCTTTTCAAGTTTCATCATTTCGGTGGACATAAATTGGTAAAACTCCATCCATTGAATGCGGCGATGTATGTCTATGCCGGTTTTTTTCGTATAAATACGGCAAACTTCTGTTCCACATTCGCGCACATAGGCAAAATCCCAGATTAGTCCGTCGGGAAATTGTTTTTCCATGATGAGTTTGTATTGTTCGAATTTTTCGTAAAGTTCGAAACGTTTTTCGGTATTGGGATGATTGATTTCGAGAATGACAAAAGCCCCATCTCGTGTGGCCTCGAACTTGAGTTCCACGCCTTTCATCTTGGTGTTGTACAGCAGAAACTTGCTTTTACGGCGCTTGAGAGCCGGAACCTGGCTGCAATATACGCCAAATCCCTCCCAAAATTCTTTCTTCAGTTGTTTTATTTCGTCTTTGGTGTACATAGCCACCCTCCCCAAGGAGAAAAGTTAAAATTGCTTCGTTAATTATCAATTCTTATTCCACTCTTGTTATTCCCCTTTCGCTGTGTCTCGACTTTATCTGTCTTGATTTTATGCGAGGGGCGAGACAAACTCCCAAACCCTACTTGACTATTCGATACACGTTCCCCGGCAGGCATTTCACCACGCCTTTAAATTCCATTTCGAGCAAAAGAGATGAAATTTTGCTGATTGGTTTTTCTAATTTCAGGGACAGTTCATTCAGTTGTAAGCCGTCGGAATTCAGGCGCAAAGTGGAAACTATCTGTTGCTCTTCGTCGGTAAGATCGAGAAATAAAGTGGTTTGAATATTCGAAGGGGATGACACATCCTGTTTCTCCCAGTTCATAAATCGTAAAATATCTTCAGCCGATTCGATCAACGAAGCTTTATTGTTTTTAATCAACGCATTGCATCCGCCCGACCATTCGTCGCCTACACGACCCGGAAAAGCAAAAACATCGCGGTTGTAATCGTTTGCCAGTTCAGCAGTTATCAGCGCTCCTCCACGCACAGCCGATTCCACCACTACTGTTGCATCGCACAGTCCGGCAATGATGCGGTTGCGTTGCACAAAATTTTGCCGGTCGGGGTTGGTGCGGCTCAGGTATTCGGTAAGCAACATGCCTTTTTCGAGCATTTTAACGGCAATAGCTCGATGTGCGGCCGGGTAAATGCGGTCGAGCCCATGGCCGACTATACCGATGGTCGGGAGCTCATATTCGAGTGCCGCTTTGTGGGCGCTAATATCGATGCCATAAGCCACACCGCTGACAACGATAGTATTCGATTGAAGGCGAGCAAGATCGGCAATAAGTTTTTTACAGTTTTCTTTTCCTGTTTCGGTGGCATTGCGCGTCCCGACAATTCCGATAAATTTCCCGTTGTTCAGGCTGCAATTGCCTTTGGTATAAATCATAATGGGCGAATCGGGACATTCCTTGAGGCGGAAAGGATAATCGCGGTCGGTAAAATAGAACGGTTGGATTTTATTTTTAATTATAAATTCCATCTCTTCTTCAGCCCGTTTCAACACATCCTGTTTCATAATTTCTCTTGAAAGCACATCGCCTATACCGGGTATTTTAGCCAGGTTTTGTTGTTTTTCGCCGAAAACGGCTTCTGCGCTTCCAAGATAAGCAATCAGGTTTTTAGCTAAGTTATTTCCTATTCCTTTTATCAGGGTAATCCCGATTTTATATTTTAAACTCTCGTCGTTCATGGTTTAAAATTTATTTTTTTAAACAGATACATGACATTCAGTCCGATTGAAACGCCAAGAATATCGGCAAACCAATCAATCCATTCAGCCGAGCGGGGGTAAAACCATAAGCCTTGGGCAATTTCAACACATCCGCCAAAAATTATGGGGAAGACAATGCAGGAGAGTATAAAATAATTTCTGCGGTTTTTTATTATCCTATTGTTTTTACTAAAATCTGTTACCAGAATAAATGTAAAAAAAGAATAAAGCAAAAGATGTACAATTTTATCGAAATACTCAATTTTTATCGGAGGCAGTTCATTGAACTCTGAAGGTGGAACAAACGACAGATACAATATTGCAAGTAGCGTTAATGTTGATTTCCAATAATTCCTGATGATTGACATTCCTGATGATTTTTAATGGTTTGATTTCAAGAGAATAAAACAGAAATTGATTTTATAGGCAAAAAGCATTAAAAATAAAAAATGAATTTTTATCTTTGCAAAGATAAATGATTGGACATAAATAAAAAATACTAATTCAAATAAATTACCATTATGAAAAAATTTTCGTTATTAATTTTGACAGCACTGTTTTTGGCATCCTGCTCAAGCGTTTTGATTACCGGACGAAAACAATTGCTCTTAGTTTCCGATGCCGAAGTTTTATCAATGAGCGCTACGGCATATAAACAATTTATCGATTCGGTGCCGGCATCGAAAGATGCAGTTAATTCATCTCTGGTAAAAAAAGTCGGGATCAACATATCCTCTGCTGTTGTCAATTATCTTAAAAATAACGGATTCGCAGCTGACACAGCCAACTATTCGTGGGAATTTAATTTGGTGAAAGACACTACTGTAAATGCATTTTGTATGCCGGGTGGAAAAGTGGTTTTTTACGAAGGAATTTTACCAAAAACTCAAACCGAAGCCGGAATGGCAGTGGTGATGGGCCATGAAATTGCACATGCCGTAGCCAAACACAGCAACGAGCGATTGAGCCAGCAAATGCTTGCTCAATACGGGGCATCGATTACTGATATACTTTTATCGAATAAGCCGGCTGCCACAAGGCAAACTATCAATATCCTGTATGGCATTGGCGCTGAAGTCGGCGTAATTTTACCCTATTCACGCAAACATGAATACGAAGCCGACCGGCTTGGACTGATTTTTATGGCAATGGCCGGTTACGACCCGACCGAAGCGGTAGCATTTTGGGAACGAATGTCGGCTGACGGTTCGGGCGCGGTATTTGAATTTATGAGTACTCACCCATCAGATACCAAACGTATTGTTAAAATGAAGGAATTGTTGCCTGAGGCTTTGGGCTATTATAAGAAGTAAAGAACCAAAACATTGAACTGAGCAGGTAAGGGCGAGACAAATCGTGAATTTAAAAAAGCGGGTAGAGATACCCGCTTTTTTCCGTCAATGGCTACTTAGAATTAACCTTATTTCTTTCGCCTGCTGCTAAAATTGCCGGACGACGGTTTGTTGTTTTTGGCTGAGCCATTTTTCCTGCCATTCGAGTTGCTCGATTTGTTTCTGAGTTCCCGTGATTTTGGATTGTCAACCGTAGCCCGATCAATTTTTTTTGTTGTAGAAGCTACCGGAGCGCGTCCGGATGATTTGTTTGCTTCGTACCTGCCTGCCGGGACAGGTTTCGCGGCTGTTTGCCGGGACAGGTTTTGTACGTCATTCTTAAAGCTCCCTTTAGCAGGTTGGGGAATTGATGTTGAATTGGCTATAGCAACCGCTATATGCTCCATTTCTTCATCTTGCAACATGCGCCATTCGCCTAAAGGTAATCCTTTCAGACCGATATTCATAATGCGGACACGTTCCAGTTTCACTACATTGTAGCCGAAATATTCGCACATACGACGGATTTGCCTGTTCAGTCCCTGAATCAGGACAATGCGAAAAACAACAGCCGATTCTTTGGTTACTTTACATTTTTTGGTCATTTCGCCCAAAACCGGAACTCCGCTCCCCATTTTCAGGATAAATTCGTCGCTAACAGGCTTATTCACGGTTACAAGGTACTCTTTTTCGTGTTTGTTGCCGGCACGCAGGATCTTGTTTACTATGTCGCCATTGTTGGTCAGAAAAATTAAACCTTGCGAATCTTTGTCCAGCCGGCCTACAGGAAAAATGCGCTCGTGATAACCGATATAATCGATAATGCTGTCTTTCACCCCGATTTCGGTGGTGCTTATAATGCCAACAGGTTTGTTGAATGCCATAAACACAAAATCATTGCCTGTTTTTGCTTCAACGGGATTGCCATTGAGTATTACTTTATCATGCGCCGAAACCATATCGCCAATTTTTGCACGGCGACCATCCACCGTCACATGACCGGTTTCGATATACTTGTCGGCTTCGCGGCGCGAACAAACGCCGCTATCGCTTATGAATTTATTGAGACGGATTTTTTCGGACATTGCTTCTTGAAGAGTTTGATGTTTGAGAGTTTGCGAATTTTTAAATATTCACAATTACAGATAAAAAAAGCCAAATAATAAATTGCAAATCAGATTTCACTTAACACATCCAGCAACTCGGCCATAACCATAGCGCTGGCACCCCACAAATCGACGTTACCAACTTTATAATAGAGCGCATTGACCGAAATTTTTGCCGAAGGTACTACAAATTCTTTTTCCTGAATAACATCTTCCCTGAAAAAGTCGTCCATATCAATTTCGATAATCTCGGCTACTTCGCGCTCATCGGCTTTATACCGGGGCTTTTCGTTTAAATATCCCACAAAAACGCTGATCAGAAAATTGCTGGGTGGCACGTAAATATCCGATAAACGCCCGATAACTTCAATCTTTTCGGCGGGAATCCCGACTTCTTCATAAATTTCGCGCAAGGCGGTGTGTTTTATATCCGCATCGCTTTCCTCGTAACGACCTCCCGGAAAAGCAATTTGCCCGGCATGAATGCCCACATAAAAACTTCGACGGATCAGAATCACTTTCAAGCGCTCGTCCTCGTGAAACAGAAGTATCATCACGGCGCTTTTTCGGGCATTACGGAGGTTGCCGTTGAAGCGCGCTATTTCTCCGGCACGAGATGCCGGCGCCATTTTCAGGTGCGACGACAAACCGGGAAGCGGTTGAAGCAGTTTTTTCTTAATGATTTGGGGACTTAGGTTCATAATTCAAAATTGAAATAAAAAAGCGCAACCCGGTTGTTACGCTTCTGATAGTTTTCTTTAAATCTTCGAATGTAGCGCGTACTCTTCAAGATTTAGAGGTCACTGGCAAATCACACACCCTTCGCATTTCGAAAGTTCGCCGCGAAGCCGTTTTTCGACCAACAGCTTCATGCGGTCCTGTAAAGCATCGATGCGGATGTTTTCAATCACATCGCCGGTAAAAGCATACATCAGCAATAATCGGGCTTCTTTTTCGGGAATACCGCGCGATTGCATGTAAAACTTTGCGGTTTCGTCCAACTGGCCAATGGTAGCCCCGTGCGAACATTTCACATCGTCGGCATAAATTTCCAATTGCGGTTTGGTACGCATTTTGGCGCTTTTATTCAACAGAATGTTCCTGTTGGTTTGAAATGCCGATGTTTTTTGGGCATCCCTGGCCACGTATAATTTTCCGGTAAATCCGCCTTTCGACAAATCATCCAACACGTACTTGAATAATTCACGGCTGTTACTATTGGGTTGATTGTGAATGATGGATGTAAAATTATCAACCTGTTGTTTTTTATCTGCAATCACCATTCCGCACAGTAAAGTTTCGCAGTTTTCGCCATCGATATCAATTTCAATCGTGTTTCGCGTTACGCCGTTGTGCAAGGTGATTATATTGCCCAGCACGTTGGATGAGGCTTGTTGGTCGATAAGCAGCGTGGAAAGATTGGTCGTCCTGGTGTGCGTGTTTTCGAGTTTATAGTGTTCGTAGGTGGCATTTTCGCCCACGAAAACCTCGGTAACCCGATTCGAGAGAAAGCGCACATCGTCAACCGTGTGGTCACAGACCAACAATTGAGCTTTTGCTCCTTTACCAAGTATAATCAGATTGTGGCTGTTTGCCATAAAATCGACATCGGAACGCATGATATTTATCAATTGCACCGGACGGTCGAGTTGCACGTTCTGAGGTACGTACATGAAAAATCCATCCTGGGCAAAAGCGCCGTTGAAAGCCACCAACCCATCTTTTTTTGTGCAACTTAATTTGCCATAGTAATTTTCGATAAGCTCAGGATGCACTTCAGCCATCTTGCTTAAGCTTCCGATAATTACTCCCTCGGGAAGTGTTTCGTTGCGAGCGTCGTTTACAGGATAAAATCCATCGTTCACCACAAAATACAAGTAAGAATGAATGCCGGGGACATCGCATTTGAAAACCTCGTAAGGATTTACGGGAATTTTTAACCGGTTCAGGTTCAATCCGTATTCTCCCGATAAGGATTCTTTCAGGTCGGTGTATTTGTAGTTCTCGAGTTTCGATGTAGGAAATCCCAATTGTTCAAAAAGACCAAAAGAAGCATTTCTCGAAACGTTCATCACCGGAGCCGAATGCTGTTTTATCTGCTCGTGATATTGTTTGTATAAATCGATATATTGTTGTTCGAATCCCTCCAACCTCCCCGAAAAAGAGGCCTCAGAAACTGATACGTTTTTTATGGTTTCCATATATTTTTTTGTTTTACGGATAAAAAGTTCCTCTTGCTGTGTCTCGACTTTACCTGTCTCGACTTCAGGCGAGAGGCGAGAGGGGATTTAGGGGGCTTCTTCCACTTCCTGTTTAATCCAGTCGTAGCCTCTTTCTTCCAATTCGAAAGCCAAATCTTTAGTTCCGGATTTTACAATTTTGCCATCATACAATACATGGACAAAATCGGGGATAATATAATCCAGCAAACGTTGGTAGTGAGTAATCACAATGCTTGCGTTGTTAGGGCGTTTCAGCTTGTTTACGCCATTTGCCACAATGCGTAACGCGTCGATGTCGAGTCCTGAGTCAGTTTCATCCAGAATAGACAAACTCGGATCGAGCATAGCCATTTGGAAAATTTCGTTGCGCTTCTTTTCTCCACCCGAGAAACCTTCGTTTACCGAACGGTTGGCGAGTTTATTATCCATTTCAACGAGTTCTTTTTTCTCGCGCATCAAACGGAGAAAATCAGTAGCCGAAATCTGGTCAAGGCCTCTGTATTTGCGTTGTTCGTTGATAGCCGTGCGCATAAAATTAACCATGCTCACGCCCGGAATTTCGACCGGATACTGAAAGCTGAGGAAAATGCCTTCGTTCGCACGTTGCTCCGGAGCGAGTTCCAGTAAATCTTTTCCTTGAAAAGTGACGCTTCCGTGTGTTACCTCAAAGGCAGGATTCCCGGTAAGTACCGAAGCCAAGGTTGATTTCCCGGCGCCATTCGGTCCCATGATAGCGTGTATTTCTCCCGGACGAACGGTCAGGTCCAACCCTTTTAATATCTCTTTGCCATTAATATTGGCATGTAAATTTTTAATTGTGAGCAAAGCCTCCCCAAGCCTCTCCAATAGGGGAGATGTTAGAGTTTGCGATTGATTATTATTTGTTGTATTCATGCGGAAATAATTTTTTAGTTAGTTGCCGGTATGGAACTCGTCTCGCCTTTGGCGTAGACTCATTTCATGTTTTAATTATTTACAATTTATAAAAGCCTCCCCGAAGGGGAGGTTGGAGGGGCTTTACCCCACACTTCCTTCCAACGTTATTTGCAGCAGTTTTTGTGCTTCCACGGCAAATTCCATTGGTAGTTTGTTGATAACTTCTTTGGCATAGCCGTTTACAATCAGTCCCACGGCATCTTCCGTCGAAATGCCGCGTTGATTGCAATAAAATATCTGGTCTTCGTTTATTTTCGATGTCGTTGCTTCGTGTTCCACAACGGCAGAGTCGTTATTCACTTCCATGTAGGGAAACGTATGGGCGCCACATTTATCGCCTAACAGCAAGCTATCACATTGCGAGAAATTCCGTGCATTTTCGGCATTGGCAGCCACACGCACCAACCCGCGGTAACTGTTGTTGCTTACGCCGGCCGAAATACCTTTCGAAAGAATATGGCTGCTTGTGTTTTTTCCGAGATGAATCATTTTTGTTCCCGTGTCGGCTTGCTGGTGATGATTGGTTACCGCCACCGAATAAAATTCTGCCGACGAGTTATCGCCCTGCAAAATACAACTCGGGTATTTCCAGGTAATTGCCGAACCGGTTTCAACCTGTGTCCACGACAGTTTTGAGTTGTCGCCTTTGCAGATGCCGCGTTTGGTTACAAAATTGTAAACGCCGCCCTTGCCTTCTTTATCGCCCGGGTACCAGTTTTGAACGGTGGAGTATTTCACTTCCGCATTTTTTTGAACCACAATTTCTACAATTGCCGCGTGAAGCTGGTTTTCGTCGCGCATAGGAGCGGTGCAACCCTCGAGATACGAAACGTAACTGTCCTCGTCGGCAACGATCAACGTACGCTCAAACTGCCCTGTGTTCATCGCGTTGATGCGGAAATAGGTTGATAATTCCATCGGGCAGCGAACGCCTTTCGGGATATAAACAAACGACCCGTCGCTGAATACAGCCGTGTTGAGCGCCGCATAAAAGTTATCGGTATGGGGCACCACCGATCCCATGTATTTTCTGACCAAATCGGGGTGGTGTTCCACTGCTTCGCTGAACGAGCAAAAAATTATGCCTTTTTCGGCCAGGGTTTCTTTAAAAGTTGTTTTCACCGAAACGCTGTCCATAACCGCATCCACGGCTATGCCCGACAAAGCCATTTGTTCTTCGAGCGGAATGCCCAGTTTGTTGAATGTGTTCAGCAATTCGGGATCCACTTCGTCCAGGTTTTTAGGCGCGTTTTTGCGTGGAGCCGCATAATAGGATATGCTCTGATAATCTATTTCGGGAATTTTAAGCTGTGCCCATTCGGGCATTTTCATTGTCGTCCAGTGGCGATATGCCTTTAAACGATATTCGAGTAACCAGTCAGGTTCGTTTTTCTTCGCCGAAATGAGCCGAACCACATCTTCGTTGAGACCGATAGGAATAATATCCGTTTCAATATCAGTGGTAAAACCATATTTATAATCTGCCTGCGTTACTTCGTGTAATATATCTTCTGCCATAATTATATTTTCATTTTTGCAATTTTATGACACCAATTCTCCAGCATCTAAAATTGAGCACAAAATTACGAAAAAAAATGCACGTTTCCGTGCCATTTTGTTGTTGATAAGTACCCGAAATAACAGTCGAAACATTGATTTTGTTTTAAACAGTCGAAACATTGATGATTTTTTTGATTTTTATCCTTCAATCCTTTAAAATTATCCGGCAATGCAAATATTAAATCATAAAATCAAAGTCAGCCTGATTTCACTCTTGCGTTAATGTGAATATCAGGAGGAAACTATTTTTAACAACAATTATTTGTATGTAGTGTAATGAACAAGCGCTCAAATATAATATTCGAAATTATGTTTGTTTAAATAAAAACTCATATCTTTGTATTTCAAAAACATAAAAACATACAAAAGAAAAGAATTAAGTCTTGTTTATGTCCGAAGATAAAGAAATAAAGAAACGAAACCGGCGAACAAAAATAGTTATCGAACAGGATGTTTTACGTGCGGTTGGCGTGTTGATTGAGGAAGTTGGGTTTTCAAATATTACACTTACTGCCGTAGCAGAAAAAGCCAAGATTGAGCCGAGTGTATTTTATCGTCGCTACGCGAACCTGGATGAGCTTTTCGACAGATACACTCAGAAATACGACTATTGGTTAAGCGGCTTAGCCGAGAATATACCAAAAGATTTGTCTGAAGAAGAGGCATTTAAATGGATTATGCAAAATCTGGTGCAGGCTTTACTGAAAAACAAAGGCATGCAGCAATTATTAATTTGGGAGTTATCCGATGACAATGCCACCACGCGGCGCACAGCAAAGTTACGTGAATTGATCAACGAGCCATTAATACGGATGCTCGAATTAAAATTCAAAGACAGTGGCATTGATATCAATGTGATTTGCGCGATGATAATTTCGGGGATTTATTATTTGGTTTTACACCGGAAACGCTCGCGGTTTTGTGATGTTGATTTTAACACAAAACAAGGAAAAGACAGGTTACGGACAGGAATAGATCAACTCTCATCTATACTTTTTGCACAAATACAAAAACAAAACGAGTTGCTCCAGATAGCGGAGCGTTTCAGAAATGAAGGTGTAAGCGAAGAAGTAATTAACAAATGTCTTCGGCTGAATCAAAGCGCCAATTAGCACTTTACTGCATTTTCTTTCAAGTTTATCCCAAAGATGCCATCTTTGGTTTTTTTTCGTTTAAAATTACCTGTAAAATATTTTTTATAAATATTTAGTTGTTTAATAAACAGGTAAGTATAATAAAAACAGCAAGATAAAATTACAATTAATAAATTTATTATACTTGTTTTGTTGTTTATATCTGATTTTTGAGTATATTTGCCGACAGAAAGTAATAGTAAGAATTTGATATTGATTCAGGTAAATAATTATATCTTTAGCAGAAAAGTCTATAATCAATTTGCGCTAATTTTTTTGCTATAGAAAGTTCAAAATCAAACTATTTGTTTATTTATTTGTTTACAAAAATTTTGTAAGGTTTATTAATTATCAGACAATCGTAGTGATGGTAAGTGTGATTGTGTAAATGTATTTTTCTTGTTTTCCTTTTATTTAAACAAACTTAATTGAGCTATTTCGTTAATGTGTTTTTATGTAGGGGAATAAAAATTCCAAACTGCTTTGTTGTGATAAAAAATTAGGTTACAAAATTTTGAATCTTAAATTTGCAAAAACCGACCCGAAATTGTATCAGGTCGGTTTTTTGCTTAATGTGTTGTAGTCAAAAAGTAACGTTATAAATTTTTATAAAAAAGCTGCCGAAACAGAAGATAATGTTTCGGCAGTTTGCTTTTAAAATCAGTTTCAAGCGAATAGAGTACGTTGATCGGAATTTATAAGGTCATTTTTACAATTTCAAGTGTATCCGAAGCAATCATAAATTCTTCGTCGGTTGGTATAACCACTACTTTCACCGTTGAATCGGGGGTACTTAACAACACTTCTTTGCCACGGCTTTTAGCATTGAGTTCTTTGTCGATTTTTAAACCCATAAAGCTTAACCCTTCACATACTTTCCGGCGTGTTCCGGTTTGATTTTCGCCCACACCGCCGGTAAAAACAAGCACGTCGACACCATTCAGGGCAGCAATATACGATCCGATATATTTTTTGATGCGATATTCGTACATATCGAGCGCCAGTTTAGCGCGTTCATTGCCTTCGGCGATAGCGTTTTCGATATCACGCATATCCGACGAAAACCCCGAAACGCCCAATACGCCGCTATGTTTGTTGAAAAGCGTCGAAACCGATGCTGCGCCTATCATTTCCTTTTCCATCAGGAAAGTGACAACGCCCAGATCCACATCGCCCGAACGTGTTCCCATCATCAATCCTTCGATAGGCGTGAAACCCATCGAGGTGTCCACCGATTTCCCGTTTTCGATGGCCGTAACAGATGCTCCGTTGCCAATGTGAGCCGTAATTATTTTTGTTTTGTTGTAATCGAGACCTAAAAATTCACAGGCACGGCGTGACACATAGCGGTGGCTTGTTCCGTGGAACCCATAGCGACGAACTCCGTATTTGGTATAAAGGGAGTAAGGAATACCGTACATATACGCATAATCGGGCATGGTTTGGTGGAATGCCGTATCGAAAACCGCTACTTGCGGAACATTGGGTAACAGCTCGCTGATGGCATTAATACCTGCAAGGTTTGGCGGATTGTGAAGCGGTGCTATATCAATACATTCCACGATTTTCTGTATCACTTCTTCGGTAATCAGCACGCTTGAATTAAATTTTTCACCTCCATGCACAACGCGGTGCCCAACGGCGTTAATCTCTTCGAGCGAACTGATAGCGCCGTGCTTCTCGCTGGTAAGAATTCCCAATATGTATTCAACCGCCAATTGATGTTCAAGAATTTCACCTTTCAGAATTACTTTTTGCCCGTCGTGACGAACATGTTTAAGGAACGACCCTTTCATCCCTATCTTTTCAACCCCGCCCGAACCCAATTCTTCGTTGTTCGTCATGTCGAGCAATTTATATTTTACCGACGAACTTCCACAGTTCAAAACTAGTATTTTCATGTTTTCGTTCCTCCTTATTTGATTATATTTCCTGATTCATCGTAATTGTAAAATCCCCTTCCTTTGCTGATGCCGAAATGTTTGGCGCGCGATAGGCGAAGCAGGATAGGCGATGGTTTATACTTCACATGGCCGTATTCTTCATAAAGATTTTCGAGTAATTTTACAATTTTCTCAATACCTATCTGGTCGGCTGTGCGGAAAACGCCCTGACGGTGGCCGAAGCCCACCGTCAATACGCGGTCGATATCTTCGATCGTTGAAATGCCCTCCATCAATATGGAGCAAGCTTCGTTCAGCTGAATAAGAAACAAACGAAGGCTTACCAGCCCGGCCGATTCCATCACGGCAACATACTCGTGGTTAATGGCTTTAGCAAACTGACAAACTTTATTATATGTATCGTCCGAAGTGTTCAGTCCTCTTACGATTTCGATAATGTATGAATCGGGTATATTAGA
This sequence comes from Bacteroidales bacterium, assembly GCA_021371875.1. GTDB lineage: Bacteria > Bacteroidota > Bacteroidia > Bacteroidales > Paludibacteraceae > Paludibacter. The sequence goes on along the minus strand of JAJFVH010000213.1, from coordinate 2,023 downwards.
GAGGAAGTGCAGGCCGATGCAACGATCCTGATGTACCATTTCGGCAGCGAGTTCGGTAACTACCACCGTCGACACGTTCGAGGCAATAATCGCGCGTGGCGACAACACTTCTTCCAGCAGGCGAAATACTTCTTTGCGGTTGTGTACACGGCGTTCGCCGGTTTGATCATCGTATCGAATGGCTTCAATCACGAAATCGCAACCGCTGAAATCCTCGTATTTCATAGTTCCCTGTATACGTCCGAGGATCGCTTTTTTCTCATTCTCAGTTAATCCCCAGTTCTGGATTCTTTTATTTAACTGATCTTCGATGCGAATGTAAGCGTTGGCGATTCTTTCGTCAGTAGGTTCCAGAAAAACCACTTCAAGTCCTTTTAATGCCGCCCTTGTAGCAATAACGCTGCCTTCTTTTCCGCACCCCACTACACCGATGCGCGAAAAAAGCGTCCGCTTTCTGTTTCGCTTGCTTAGTCCGTAGCGTTCAATTGCTTCAATAATTTCTTCTGCCATAATAAACCCCTTCAACTACCCCGAAGGGAAGGCTCTATTTTAGTTATAATTGTATTAAATGTTTTTAAAATTATAGAAGTTACCTTCTTATTCCTCCATCTGATGTCGGGGGGCTACCTGATTCGCCGTAATGGTAATCATTCGCACAATATCGTCCACCGAGCATCCGCGCGACAGATCGTTGATAGGAGCCGCCATTCCCTGCAAAATCGGACCCACGGCTTGTGCTCCCGAGAAACGCTCCACCATTTTATATCCGATATTCCCTGCTTGCAAGTCGGGGAAAACCAACACGTTGGCATGGCCTGCAATGGCGCTACCCGGCGCTTTGCTTTGTCCGATAGCCGGCACCAAAGCTGCGTCGGCTTGCAGTTCTCCTTCGATTTGAAGGTCGGGATTCATTTCCCGGGCAATACGCGTCGCTTCCACTACTTTGTCCACCAACTCGTGTTTGGCGCTGCCTTTGGTTGAGAAACTCAACATGGCTACTTTCGGTTCGAACCCGCAGATAACACGGGCTGTCTCGGCGGTACAAACGGCAATCTGAGCCAGTTCGGGAGCCGTAGGATTCGGATTGACGGCGCAGTCGGCAAAAACCAGCAACCCCTTTTCACCATATTGCGGGGTTGGAGTGAACATAAGTAATGCCCCCGAAACCACGCTTATGCCCGGCGCGGTTTTTATAATCTGGAAAGCCGGGCGAAGTACGTTTCCTGTTGTGTTCCGAGCTCCGGCCAATTCGCCATCGGCATCGCCATTTTTAATCATTAAACAACCCAGGTATAAAGGTTGTTTAGCCAACTCCTGAGCTTCCTCTATGGTCATCCCTTTGCTTTTGCGGATTTCGTAAAGCAAATTGGAATAGGTTTCCATTTTCGGATCGGTTTCAGGATTTACAATGGTGGCTTCGTGTATGTTGGCCAAGTTGTTTTCGGCGGCCAGTTTTTCGATTTCCTTTTCATCTCCAATTAAAATCAGTTTGGCCGCTTTTTCTTTCAAAATAATATCCGCCGCTTTCAGAGTGCGGATTTCGGTGCCTTCGGGCAATACAATACGTTGCAAGTTTGCCTTGGCACGCTCCATGATTTGTTCCAATAAATTCATTTACAAAGATATATAAAGTATTGTAATATCCGGTGAGCAGGTTGAAAAACAATGCAAAGATAGAGGTTTTTTGTAAAATTGCAATGTAGAGATGGCAATTTTGCGTAAATATTTGAGCTTTTGTAAAATGTTAGATAAAAAAGCAAATACGACAAAATTTAAGGTTCCTTTCTTTAATCCTGAAAAGCTTTCAGATAAATTGAAATATGATTATCCGCAATGTGTCCTAATTTATATTTCGGTGCGCTGCACCTTTGTGCTTTTTCTACTTGTATTTTCTACCAATATATCGGGACTCTGTCCCTTTGTTGGCAGGTGCAGCGCACCGTTATATTGGTAGAAATAATATCCCGAATAAAAATAAAGGCGCAGCGCACCGAAATATATTATTTGAAACTTTAGGAGCTTT
>JAJFVH010000211.1 GCA_021371875.1 Bacteroidales bacterium | reverse complement strand
GTCAATTCTGAGCTTTTTATATCTTGATTGGATTAATCCGAAATCGAACCAGATGCTCTTGGAAGGTGGCTACCGCAAATTTGTAAAAAATACAAGGCATCTTTATTATGAAAAATTATATTACGACGAAGCACAATATCTTATAAAACGATATTCGCAAATTTATCTCAATTCTGAATTATACAAGAAAAAGCAAGACAACAATTTCCTGAAAAATTTAACAATATCAAACTAATGAACGATATAATTCATATAGACATTAATAATTTAGCACCGCACCCGCGGCAGAACGAGATTTATGCAAATTCCAAAATTGATGACGAATTTCTCGAATCTATTCAAGTCAGAGGCATATTGCAACCAATTCTGGTTTGCAAAGCAGAATTATTCGCGGACGAAAAATATAAAGAACATGTTGGTGAGAAAGAATACGTCATCATCTCTGGTCACCGTCGTTATGCAGCTGCACAAATTTTAGAATTTGAAACAGTCCCTTGTATTGTAAAAGAATATGAGGATGCTGATAAAACTTTCTGGGACTTACTTTTCAGCAATTTGCAACGTAAAAAGACTGACAAAGAAGCGCTGAAAGAAATAAAAGCCTTGAAAAAGATAATATCTGCACTTACATATAAGAAGCAACTATCAAAATTAAATGACGTTTCAGAAGAACGACAAAGTGAACTTTACGACAGAAAACGTCGCAAATCACCCGTGAATACGGCGGTAAAAACGGTTGAAGAGATTTATTTTGGAGAGGATTTGAAAACATTGCTCCAAGAAGTCGGACAAAATGGCGCTAGTGTAGCAAAAATACTTTCTAAAAAGTTAAATGTTCCTGAAAAGCGAATAAATTTGCTAATTGCCGTAATGGACGATGAATTTCAGGAAAAGGCGATGGCAGTATTATATGACAAAGGAATGACCACGAAAGACGGCGATATTCTTTTCGATGATTGGGCGAACGTCCGAGAACGTTTCGAGAATGGCGAGATAACTTTAAATGCTGCTTATGAAGAAATACAGGATTTGAAAAAAGCAATTAAAAACAAATTGGTAGCCGATAATACCGACGGTAAAAACTCAAATCCCAAACCCGCAACATCACCTAACTGGTTAATTCCCGTAGCAGAAGATGCCGATTCAAGTCCGTTGTTTTATACTGCGGGGCACATAGAAGTAGGAATTATCCCCGTGCAAGGGGTCAACGTCTATGTCCGAACTTCAGCAGGCAAATTCATTGTCGATTTTGACAAATTAATAAAAGATGGAGGCGCAAAATGAGCTTTCAATCAGCATATATTTCAGGTCCGATTAGTAACAATCCAGACTATTTAGAAGATTTCGCAAAAGCGAACATGTATTTGCAATCGCTAAACACATTCACTGATATAATAAATCCCGCGAATAATTTTGACGAAGACGCTGGATGGACAGACGCGATGGAAGGCAATATCGACGCTCTATTTTATTTGCACAGGACGAATGTTCACGTGGCAATCTATCTTTTAAAAGGTTGGGAAGATAGCGTTGGATCCCGCATCGAATTTGCAATCGCGAAGAACTTGGGTTTCGACATTATTCACGAAGACGAAGGATAAGGAGGTGGAATATGACGAATTATCCTGGTAACGCACCAATTGGTTATACTTGTCCTGATATTGATGAAATTATTGAAAAAATGGATTTTGCTATGCAGAAAGCCAGTTGTATTCACAGTAAAGCAAGAGTAGAAATCTATACAGAAGTTGAATATGCCGACATAATCGAATTGATAATCGATAAACTCAGTAGGGCTATTTCTGATATGGAAAAGATTAGGAGCGACAACGCGATATTGAGGGAGTATGGAAACGAGCAATATTTGAGGGCAGAAAGAGCCGAGAAGGAGCGAGATGAAGTTATTAAAGATTGCGATATTATAGAATTAGAATTAGAATATTTAAAAGAACAATTAAAGGAGGAGGTGGAGTATGACAGATAAACAATTCGAAAATAAATTTCTAAAACAAATTTATCCAGGCAGGCAGAAACCCGTGAATTTCAAACGCGGAGATTTGCTCACGAAAGAAGGTTTTGAAAAATTTATCAAGCGTATTGACAAAAAATGCAATACCGAAGAATTTAAAGAAAAATGGGAATTGAATTAAACTTTAAAACATCCCCCTCTGCGAAGAGGGGAAAAAGGAGAAAAATATGGTATGTCCTGTTTGTGGCTCTGAAATATTCCGAATAATCGAAAAACCGAGACGGCACGACGACTTTGATTTTAGACGTGTCCAATGTGCTGAATGCAATACAGTTTTTGGCACTGTGACTACATTAAATAACATACAGTTCAAAGGCGAGTGGAAATTGATCAGGGATTCTGCCGATACAATTAAAAAATTGCAAGACACATATATGCAATTTAAATCAAAAAAATTACGGGACATAAACAATAAAAACATGGTCGAATAATGGAAAGCAAACAATTTTTCAAAGCAATCTCGAAAATAATCAGGCAGGCATACCGCGATGGAAAACCTGAATCCATCACTGCTGAAATTCGCAATTTCTTAAAAAGAAACAAACTCGACAATAAAAAAGAAGCAAATAAATTGCGAAAATTAATCGAAGAGGTCGAGATAACGAAGATAGTCGAAAACATCTTTGATTTTAAGAAAGTAGCGATTTCAATGATAGACACAAACTTCGCAAAGATGCAAGGGCAAATAAATGCCAAAGTCCTGCGAGAAGTGAGGTTGGGATTGTCTCACGGTGAAGGAGTCAGGCAATTAACAACTCGGTTGAAACATATTGAAGGTATTGCCAGCCATCATGCAGAGGCAATTTCAAATACAGCAAGAATCTCAGCCAGCCGTGCTGATGTGATTGACAAAGCAATCAACGCGGGAGCTATAGAATTTCAAATGATTGGACCGTCGACAGGTGCAAGACTTTGGTGCGCTGAACATCTCGGGCAAATCCACACACTGGCAGAATGGCAACAAATGAGTAATGGTCAAGGCTTGCCTGTTGTTCCTTATTTG
>JAJFVH010000153.1 GCA_021371875.1 Bacteroidales bacterium | reverse complement strand
AACTGCATCAGATTATGAGCGAAATCCACAACCAGTGTGTAAAATACGGCCGCGAAAGCGATGGTTATATCAATTACATGAAAGGAGCTAATGTGGCAGGATTCCTTAAAGTGGCCAAAGCTATGCTGGCACAAGGAATAGTTTAAAATCCATTCCCGATCATGAAAGAGAAAGAAAGAAAGAAAGAAAGAAAGAAAGAGAAAACCGCCAAAACATTTGGGATTTTCTCTTTTTATTTTACTTTTGTAACTAAATTAAAAATCAACCCCTCCATTTGGAGAACTAAGGGACAGAACCAATTAACTAAGTTATTTAGTGTTTGCAAGAAAACGCCAATCTCTGCGTTGCACTCACATCAAAAACTACTCATTTACGAGAAGTAAATTCCGTGTTTTTGCTGTTTCGTGCGCCTTGACCTTGACGTTTTCTTATCAAACACTGAGTTTTCTTTCAAGCACTATATTAATATAACAATACAAGATGAAGGTATATAAATTCGGTGGCGCATCGGTGCGCTCGGCGGAAGGTATCCGCAACATTCTCCGCATAGTATCCGGTGTGAGTGATGATCTTTTTATCGTTGTTTCTGCCATGGGTAAAACCACTAACGCCATGGAAGTGGCGCTCGATAATTTTATGAAAGCCGACCGCACTGCGGCGCTGGAAAAATTAGCCGAAGTGGAAGAATATCATGCACAAATAATTACCGAACTTTTTCAGCAAGCTGAAAAAGGCAAAGCCGCAGTAAAACCTTTGTTCGATGAACTAAAAAACCTTATCACGAATGGTGTGGGCGACGATTACGATTGTTGGTACGACCATATCGTATCGTATGGCGAGCTTATTTCCACCAAAATTATCTCTGCATTCCTGACCGAATCGGGGACAGCCAATACCTGGCTCGACATGCGCACTCTGCTCATTACCGACAGTAATTTCCGCGAAGCCAATGTGCGCATGGAAGAATCGCAGATCCGGCTTAAAGCCGCAGTCGACTTTACCAAGAGCCGGATTTATATCGGACAAGGATTTATCGGCGCTAATATCAAAGGAAATCCCACTACACTCGGGCGCGAAGGCTCGGACTACACGGCTGCCGTTGTAGGGAACCTGCTCGATACTGAAAGCGTTTCGATATGGAAAGATGTTCCCGGTATTCTGAATGCCGATCCGCAAATTTTCGAAAACACGGTATTGATCCCCGAACTAACTTACCTCGACGCAGTTGAATTGGCTTACAGCGGGGCACAAATCATTCACCCCAAAACCATCAAGCCACTCGAAAACAAAAACATTCCTTTGTTTGTACGCCCGTTTAGTAATCCGAACGAAGCAGGCTCGGTTATCAAAGCAAAAACAGAAAATACGATTGATGTTCCCGTTTTGATTTTACGGAAGCATCAGGTACTTGTTACCGTTCGCCCCCGCGATTTTTCCTTTGTCTTAGAGGAAAGTCTGTCGAAATTATTTGCCATTATGAACAAGCACCGACTGAAAGTGTCGCTGATTCAGTCTTCAGCCGTTAGCATTTCGGTTTGCGTCGATAATACGCGTTATTTTCCTGGAGCTCTCGACGAATTAAGTAACGAATTCAGAGTCAATTATAACGAAGGTATTGAATTACTTACAATCAGAGGTAAAAACGATGAGATAATACGAAAAACAACCGAAGGACGTACCATACTTTTATCACAACACACCAGACGAACTGCGAGATTCTTGATGAAAGAAGTATAATCACTATCCCGATTCTCAAAATATGCTTGTCCATAATTTGATGATTTTATGCCATATATACAATAATCTGAATAAACTCTAAATAGCTTTTTATTTGTTGATTAATTTTAAAAAGAAACATTTATATTTGTAAAGTAAAAAATCACTGACAGAAAAAGCAATACGATGTTCTCTGGGTTCTGATTACCTTTTCCACAAATTACGGGCAATTTTATAATAAAACTTTAAATACAAAATACTATGACTGACAAACAATGGGAATTAGTAAAAGCAATTGTAAATGGTGAGAAAACGGGACAGGCTGTAAGCGGCTTTATAATAGACTGCCCCTGGTTACCAGAATGGTATGGCATTTCCATCCTCGATTATTTCAGCAACGACGAATTATGGCTCCAGGCGAACCTGAAAGCCATCACTACTTTTCCTGATGTGATCTTCCTGCCTGGCTTCTGGAGCGAATATGGCATGTGTACCGAACCTTCGGCTTTCGGAGCAAAAAATGTGTTTTTTAAAAATGAATTTCCTTTTGCCAATAAAGTAATTCACAGTACCGAAGACATCGATAATCTGACCGTACCCAACCCTGAAACGGATGGATTGCTTCCCTTTATGCTGAACCGGCTTGTCATAGCCCGTCCGGCTATAGAAGCCGTAGGACATAAAATACATTTCTCCGTATCGCGCGGACCGTTAAATATAGCATCTTTCCTAATGGGTACTACTGAATTCCTTACCACCATGATGATGGATCCTGATGCCACCCACCGGTTGATGCGTATCATTACCGATTTCCTGAAAAGCTGGCACAAATTGCAACACGACACGATAGACAGCATCGACGGCATCATGATGCTCGACGACATTGTAGGTTTTATGGGCGAAGACGAATTCATGGAGTTTGCTTATCCTTATTTAAAAGAGCTTTACGACACGAACGATACCATCAAACTCTTTCACAACGATGCTGACTGCACACAATCGGTGAAATATTATCCCGAATTGGGTATCAATCTTTACAATCCGGGAATTCACATGTCGCTTGCCGAACTGCGTGAAGCCACCGGCAATAAAATAGCGATACTGGGTAACATTCCTCCACGTGATGTGCTGGCAGCAGGTTCTCCCGATGAAGTTTCGGCTGCGGCCAAAGCATTAAAGACTCAAGCCGAAGGATTCGACCGTATACTCTTCTCCTGCGCTGGAGGAATGCCTCCGGCCGTTACAACGGAAAATATCCAGGCGTTTATTGATGCGTTGAAATAGGACGACTCTTTGCCGCTTTTATAACTATTTGACACTTTGCTTTTTTAACTTTTTGATTATCTGTTCAACCTCGTTGAATTGATAATCATTTCATTGTTTTTTCATTAAACTATAATTATGTTAAATCTGGATTTATATCAAATTTTTAATTAATACGCACTAAACAACTTTAGCATGAAATATGTTAAGTATTTAATTAAAAATATTTATCTTAAAAACGTTACGCCAATCATACATTGATAAACATTTCTTCAAATATTTAAAAAATGAATCGGAAATCTTTTGAGTAATAAAACTTTATTTATAAATGAAAATTCACGAATATCAAGCAAAAGAAATTTTCTCACGTTACTCCATTCCGGTAACGAACGAGACCGTATGCTATACCGTTGACGAAGTAGTAGCTGCTGCCAAAAAATTAGGAATGCCCGTAGTGGTGAAGGCACAGGTACATGCTGGAGGTCGGGGAAAAGCCGGCGGCGTTAAGCTTGTCCGGACAATCGAGGAAACACGCGCTACGGCCGGCAAAATACTGGGTATGGATATCAAGGGTTACACGGTCGAGAAAGTTCTCGTGGCTCAGGGAGTTAAATTCAATTCTGAATTTTATGTCGGACTTACCATTGACCGAAATTCCAAATCGGTTATTTTTATGGCAAGTGCCGAAGGTGGCGTCGAAATAGAAGAAGTAGCCAAAGAAAACCCCGATGCCATTTACAAATTTGTCATCGACCCCGATTTAGGAATGACCGATTTCCTCGCCCGCAAAATTGCCTTCAAACTTTTCCGGGACATGTCACTCGTTAAACAAGCCGTAGATATGTTCCAGAAGTTATATCAGATATTCATCGACACCGATGCGTCCCTGGTTGAGATCAATCCGTTAGTTGTTACCGACGATGGAAAATTACTTGCATTGGATGGAAAAATGAATTTCGACGATAACGCCCTGTATCGTCAACCAGAAATAGAAGCCCTCAACGAACCTACCGAAGACGAAAAGAAAGAAATTGCAGCCAAAGACAGTGGTTTAACGTATATCCGTTTGGATGGGAATATTGGTTGTATGGTCAATGGCGCAGGATTAGCCATGGCTACCATGGATGTTATAAAACATTTCGGGGGTAACCCGGCGAACTTTCTCGATATCGGCGGAAGTTCGAGTCCTCAGAAAGTAATTGACGCAATGAATTTGCTTATGTCCGATAAAAATGTAAAAGTGATTATGATCAATATTTTCGGTGGGATCACGCGATGCGATGATGTAGCTCGTGGATTAGTGACTGCTTTGGATCAAATGAAAGTAAATATTCCTATTGTTATCCGACTGTCCGGAACTAACGCCGAGGAAGGATTACGCATTATCAAGGAAAAAAACTTACCAACTGTAGGATCGTTAAGTGAAGCAGCACAGGAAGCGATAAGGTTAGTTAATCAGATGATGTGATGACTAATTCAAAAAAATCACGAAACACTAAACCTGACTGTCATCAGGCAAGCACGAAACGCTGAACACGAAACTCAGAACATTAAAACTTAATACAAGAAATAAAAATAAAACCATGAGCATATTAGTCAATAAAGACACAAAATTGGTCGTTCAGGGAATTACCGGACGTGATGGTAGCTTTCATACCGGAAAAATGAAAAAATACGGAACCAATATTGTTGCCGGTGTATCGCCGGGTAAAGGGGGACAAACCATACACGATATTCCTGTTTTCAATACGGTGGAAGATGCCGTAAAAGCCACAGGCGCAAACACTTCAATAATTTTTGTACCGGCGCCACTGGCCGGTGATGCTATTCTCGAAGCGGCGGATGGAGGAATCGAACTGGTTGTCTGTATTTCGGAAGGTGTTCCAACACTCGACATGGTAAAAGCTACTAACTATCTCAAAAATAAAGGTGTAAAACTTATCGGAGCCAATTGTCCGGGCCTTATAACGCCCGACGAATCGTTAATTGGAATTCTTCCGGGCAATATCTTTAAAAAAGGAAATGTAGGTTTAATGAGCCGCAGTGGCACACTGACTTATTTGATGGTTAGTTTACTCACCAACAATGGTTTGGGACAAAGTACCTGTGTTGGTATTGGCGGCGATCCTGTAGCAGGACTCTACTATCAGGAACTTTTGCAAATGTTCGAAGATGACCCTGAAACAGAGGCTATTGTGTTGATTGGTGAAATCGGCGGCGATGCAGAAGAACGGGCAGCTCAATACATCAAGGAACATATCACAAAACCCGTGGTAGCCTTTATTGCAGGACAAACAGCGCCTCCGGGTAAACGCATGGGACATGCCGGCGCCATCATATCAAGCGGAAGCGGGACAGCTACCGAAAAAATAGCAGCGTTCGAAGCTGTCGGCGTTCCGGTTGCCCGACGGCCTGTGGAACTGCCTGAATTAGTAAAGGAAAAACTTGCCGAGAGAAAAAATAAAAAATAGTCTGATAAAAAGTATAGTCCTGAAAAGCCCATTATTGTTTTTCAGGACTATTTTTTTTAGTAAAAAATAGAAATTATTTTTACCAAATATACTTTCTGGTAATTTTTACAGTTATTTTTATATAGAAGCCGTCTTGACTTTTTGTTTTAGAATAAATTCCTACGGAATTTCCTATTTGTAGCTAAATTCATTGCCATTTATTCGATCCAGATAGGATTATAAATTAATAAAAATACTATTTCTACTTTGACACATTATTTTAATTGTAGTTTTATTGTCTGTTTAAACCTGTCAGATTTCAAAAATCTGACAGGTTTGGGAACATAAAAGTATGGAATAGTCTTGAAAATAAACCGAAAAAAGAAACGCACAATTTTACTGATTTTAATCGGTCAAAGTAGAACTATTTAGGGTCTGCTTAAAAAGTATAATAAGTCTGATACATAGTAATATATAGTGATTTTTTTAAGTGTAAATGCAAGGTTTTTGAATATAAATGTCAATTCTCTTTGCACCACAATTTCTGTTTCTATTGAATGATGTCCTGAAAGGACTAAATATGAACCAACGGTCAGCGTAGCTAATGACCGCCGGTAAAACCGGCGGACAAGAATAGTAGAAAGGAAAAGAGCCTTGAAAGGGTTCAATAATACCATATTATGATATTGTTCAGCCCACTTCGGGGCTGGGGTTCTTGGTTATTCAACATCCCCCAGTATCGCTACGCTCACTGGGGGTTATTCACATTTAGCCACTCCGTGGCATAAAATAGTTTTTCAGCAGACCCTACGTAACCATTACCAGAATAAAAAAATGACAAAACTCTTTATCGAGCTTTGTCGTTTTTTTTATTCATCGATTTCGAGATGTAAATCTTTTCGGAGTTTTTCTAAAGCAGGATTTTGTTCCATCATGATTTTATACCGTTCCTCGGGAGAAATGGCGCGTTGAATTTCGTTTTCTTCAGCCACTTTGATAATCATTCTTATCGATGAATTCTTTAGTTGATTGGCCAGAAACTGAACGATGTCAGTTTGAATTTTCTTCAGTTCATTTTCCTGCATCACATTATTTACCAGAATTTCAAATTCGGTTTTTGAAAGCCGGTTGGGTAAATTTGAATTCAGAAAACCGATTTTTTTTATTTTATCGTTTATGGTCGATCCGAAATTTTTCCATGCTTCCAGCAAATCGTTATCTGTAAAATCTTCATTCAAAACCACATGCTCTGTTGGCTTAAGTTGGTAGCTTGCTTCAGGTTCTGCCACTGATGTCGGTTTTGAAATTGAAATACTCACCGGGCGTTGATTGTTGACAACCGGAACCGGTGGCTTTGTAAGAGATGGGGCAGGTGTGGTTTTTACGGCTGTATCGGTTGCGGCAGGTTTCTTGGCAATAGGTTTTTCGGTAAGTGCAGGCTTAGGCTGCTCTTTAATTTCAGTTTGGTCTGCATTGATTTTTTGAATGGGAACAATTTCATCGTCATTCAAGAGGTTTTTTTTTTCGCCGTTCAATTGGCATATCCGAATCAATGCAAGTTCCACCAATAAACGCTTGTTCTTGCTGATTCTGTAATCCAAATCACAATCGTTACTTATTTTCAGGGCTTGAAATAAAAATTCAGAACTGCAAAGTTGAGCTTGTTGCTGGTAACGTTTCCCAATATCGGCGCCGACTTCGAGCAACTGAATAGTTGCAGCATCCTTGCTCACCAGAACGTCGCGAAGATGAGCGCTTAGTCCGGTAATGAAATGGTGAGCATCGAAGCCTTTATTCAATACATCGTTGAAAATTAACAGCGATTTGGTTACGTCTCCTTTCAGGAATGCTTCAACCAGATTGAAATAATACTCATAATCCAATACATTCAGGTTGTCGATAACGCCCTGGTACGTAATGTTATTTCCACAAAAACTCACCAGTTGGTCAAAAATAGAAAGCGCGTCGCGCATACCGCCATCGCTTTTCTGGGCAATAACGTTCAACCCGTTTATATCAACCGTTACATTTTCACTTTTTGCCACAAATTGTAAATGCGCCACGGTATCGGCAACGGTAATGCGGTTGAAATCGTAAATCTGGCAACGGGATAAGATAGTGGGGATAATTTTGTGTTTTTCAGTAGTTGCCAGGATAAATATGGCATGCAAAGGCGGTTCCTCAAGCGTTTTCAGGAACGCGTTGAAAGCGCCCGGCGAAAGCATGTGAACTTCATCCACGATATAAACGCTGTATTTGCCGATCTGAGGCGGAATACGTACCTGGTCAATCAGCGAACGAATATCGTCCACACTGTTGTTGGAGGCGGCATCAAGCTCATGAATGTTGTATGAGCGTTGTTCGTTGAACGAAACGCAGGATTCACATTGGTTACAAGCTTCGTGGTCTTCTGTCTGGTTCTGGCAGTTTATTGTTTTGGCAAAAATTCTGGCACAGGTGGTTTTCCCAACGCCCCGCGGACCACAAAACAGGTATGCGTGAGCCAAATGATTGCTTTTTATCGCATTTTTCAATGTCGTTGTCAATGCCGACTGGCCTACAACCGAGTTAAACGTCGAAGGGCGATATTTCCGAGCCGAAACAATAAAATTATCCATAAACCGAAATGCTTTTTCTTAGGCTTGCAAATATACTGAAAAAATAGCCAATAGTTTTCAACAAAAAAAAGATTTCTGAAAAAAATACAGTTCATAAAAAATGCTTACCTTTGTCCTGTACTTTACCGCTTAAATGTTTTTCAGCCTTGTTGTAAACAAAGGCAGCGGCTGATAGCCAATCAGTTGAAAATGTGTTTTTAATCAATTAGTTGTAAAATAGAATTATGCCATTCTTAGCTAAAACTTGGAAGTTTATAAAGCCGGTACTTTTAAATAAATACCTGATTGTCCTGCTTGGCTTTGCCGTATTTATTACTTTTTTCGACCAGCATAATTTAATTCAGCGTTGGGAAACTCACCGCAAAATCCGTCAGTTGGAAAAGGAGTATAAATACTATCAGGATGAAATTACGAACGATAAACTGGAAATGCAAAAGTTGCAGAACGACGATCAATATCTCGAAAAGTTTGCACGTGAACATTATCACATGAAAAACAAGGATGAAGAGATATTTATAATTAAAGATTGAAAACAAACAAGAAATTGGAATAAAAAATGTCAGATAAAAATTCCCGGTTATTTGTTATCATCGGCGGAACAATAACAATAGTTGGAGCGGTGGCTCAATTGTTCGATTTCGGGGCGGCGCCTTTTATTTTCTCTGCCGGAGCATTAGTTATGATTGTTTTACAATTGATACAGGCGCTTAACGACAAAAGTGATGATTTACGCCAAAAACGTTTATCGAGGTTAGCTTTTATGGTAAGTCTTTTTTTGGGACTCGCCGCCTATTTAATGTTTACCCATTCCAATTTGTGGGTGGTTGCCATATTGGTCTATGCGTTTACTACTTTGTTCCTGAGTTTCAGAACCAGATAATCTCCAATTTAATTCCATAAAAAAGCGCAATCCTCCGACAAAGAGAATTGCGCTTTTTTATAGTCTTTCAACCTGTTTTATTTTTTTGCCGTGTATCTTTCGTTGAGCAATTTGGTTATTTCCGAAGTAATGTCATAACCTTCTGCAGCGAACAGGATATTGTCACCTGAAGTGTTACTGAAAATAATTTCGTACTTGTTGTCTTTGTTATATTCTTTCAAAAAAGAATTGATGGTGTCGCGTAATTGCTCGCTCATTTTCTGTTGAACCTGCATCAATTGTTGGCTTAATTTGCTATCCAATTCCTGTAAATCCTGTTGGCGTTTGAGTAAGCGCGTTTGTTCCTGTTCGGCGCGCTCGCGGCTAAGGAACGCATTGGCTTCGAGTTTGCGCTGAAATTCACCCATTTCACCTTGCAATTGACGCGCTTTGGTGTTGATATCCAAACGCGAATCTTCCTGCTTCTTGATTAATGATTCATTGGCTTCTTTAGCAAACTGATAGTTAAGCAATAAGGAATCGACATTGATATAGGCTATAGGCAGTTTTCCCGAATTAACCGAATCTTTGGTGAAAATAGCTTTATCCGAAGGAACTTTCGGATTATTGTTGAATACTTTCACAAACAGGAAAATTACAGCGATTGCCAAAACGGCATTTAAAATGAGTGACAGATTTTTCATTCTTTTCTCTTCAATTATAATTTTTTTGTTATTTCCAGCATCATGTCTTCGTTGCTTAACGGTTTTACTTTTTTCTGCGCTTCACGATCCTGCGTGGTGGCACAATGTACTCCCTTGCTTTTCAGCGCCTGGTTTCCGCCTATATGTATATTGGGGAATTCGCCTCCTTTTATAAAGAAGATGCGGAATCCCATTATTAAAACGCCTACTATCAATAATATGGCTGATATTATAAATGCCTGTAACATGTTTTGTTGTTTGAAAATTCATACAAAGATAATTTTTTTAGAACATTTAGGTACTCGTTGCCTGCAATTTTTAGGAATTTGAATGTTTTGTTCGCATTTTTAACTGATATTAAGATGTTGGTTTGTTTTTTAGACCTGCTTTGATGATCAGTTTGAAAAACGGTTTTCCCTCGTCTTTCGATTGAATAGAAAACATTGTAATTCCACATTTTCGTCATTTATTCCGTTTTTACTTTGGCGGGATTATCGAAAGAGGCTTAGGACGGACTAAAATAAGTTTTATTTTAGTGTCTTTTTAGCATTCGGTATGTTTTTCACCCAACAAAATTTGACTATCTTTGCATACAAATTGAAGAAGAACAGGATGGCTGTATAAATCATTGGTTATCCGTTTGTTTTGTTTCTTCTGTAACTTCAATAACTTCATACAATAAAATGATTCAATTCTTCCGAACACCCGCTCAACATATCTACGCGGTGCAATCCGCCTGCAATTTATCGAATGATGATGTCAGAAAGTTAGAATGGCTATTCAGCGAAGCGATATTGCTGCCGCAACCTTCAGTAGAAGGAAACTTCGTCGGCCCCCGTCGCGAAATGATTACTCCCTGGAGTACAAATGCCGTTGAAATCACTCAAAACATGGGTATCAGCGGCATTTTTCGTATAGAAGAATTCCGCATGATGCCGCCGATTCCTTCGGTACAGGGAAACCTGGAATATGATCCGATGCTGGAGCGCATCTATACCGGATTGAATCAGGATATTTTTACAATTAATAAGCAGCCCGACCCGATTTTATATATCGACGACATTGCGGCGTATAACGAAAAGGAAGGTTTAGCCCTGAGTCCCGACGAAATCGGATATTTGAATGATGTAAGCAAAAAAGTAGGCCGCCGGCTTACCGACAGCGAAGTCTTCGGATTTTCACAGGTAAATTCCGAACATTGCCGCCATAAAATCTTTAATGGTCAATATATCATTGATGGGGAAGAAAAGGAACTTACGCTATTTAAACTGATTCGCAAGACTTCGGAAGAAAATCCGAACCAATTGGTATCGGCTTACAAAGACAATGTAGCTTTCAATGCCGGACCTAAAATAGAACAATTTGCACCGGCCAGCGGCGATAAACCTGACTTTTTCCGAACAAAAGAAATCGAATCGGTTATTTCGCTG
The DNA here is from genome assembly GCA_021371875.1 of Bacteroidales bacterium. GTDB lineage: Bacteria > Bacteroidota > Bacteroidia > Bacteroidales > Paludibacteraceae > Paludibacter. The sequence continues at coordinate 2,606 of JAJFVH010000153.1, read as the reverse complement.
AAAGCAGAAACCCATAACTTTCCAACCACTGTTGAGCCATTTAATGGTGCAGCCACCGGAACCGGCGGTGAAATCCGCGACCGTCTGGGTGGTGGTAAAGCCAGCTTACCGATTGCCGGTACGGCGGTATATATGACAAGTTATCCGAGAAACAGTAGCCCCCTAAATCCCCCGAAGGGGGACTTAAAGAGCCAAGTCTCTGATAGTATTACAAACGATGGCAACTCCAGTTCCTCCCCTTTGGAGAGGTTAGGTGGGGCTAATCCTTCGGGGCGGTTAGGCGGGGTTTTGGGCAAGCCATGGGAAAACAATATCGCTCCCCGCAAATGGTTGTACCAGACACCTGAGCAAATCCTGATTAAAGCTTCGAACGGAGCTTCCGATTTTGGAAACAAATTCGGTCAACCGCTGATTTGCGGTTCGTTGCTTACCTTCGAACATGAAGAAAACAACAAGAAATACGGTTACGACAAAGTGATTATGCTGGCCGGAGGGGTCGGTTTCGGAACACGTCGCGATGCTTTGAAAGGAACACCCGAAGCAGGGGAAAAAGTGGTGGTAATGGGCGGCGACAACTACCGCATCGGTATGGGCGGCGGCGCCGTTTCGTCGGTTGAAACCGGCCAGTACGATAATGCCATCGAGCTGAATGCCGTTCAGCGCGCTAATCCCGAAATGCAGAAACGTGTTTCGAACGTGATACGTACCCTGGCCGAAGCCGATGTAAATCCTATCGTTTCTATCCACGACCACGGTGCAGGCGGCCACCTCAACTGTCTGTCGGAACTGGTTGAAACTACCGGCGGAAAAATTGATGTTTCAGCGCTTCCGGTTGGCGACCCAACGTTGAGCGCCAAAGAAATTGTGGGTAACGAGAGCCAGGAACGTATGGGTATGTTGCTGAAAGAGCAGGATATAGAACGGGTACGTGCAATTGCTGAACGTGAGCGTTCACCATTTTATGTAGTAGGCGAAACAACTGGCGATATGGATTTTGTATTCGAACAAAAAGACGGACAAAAGCCTATTGACTTAAAATTAGAGTATTTTTTTGGAAAGCCACCGAGAACAATAATAGTTGATAATTCAATCTCTGAGCATTATGCAGCTCCCGAGATTTCGGAAGAGAAACTTCAATCCTATATCGAAAATGTATTGCAGGTTGAATCGGTAGCCTGTAAAGATTGGTTGACGAACAAGGTCGACCGCTCCATTACCGGAAAGGTTGCCCGCCAGCAATGTGCCGGCGAAATTCAGTTGCCGTTGAACGACCTGGGAGTGGTGGCATTGGATTACCGCGGGAAAGCAGGTATAGCCACTTCCATTGGCCATGCACCGCTGGCTGCCCTGGCCAATCCCGAAGCAGGGTCGGTACTGGCTATTGCCGAAGCATTGACCAATATCGTTTGGGCTCCGCTGGCCGAAGGACTGGACAGTGTTTCGCTCAGCGCTAACTGGATGTGGCCTTGTAAGAATCCGGGCGAAGATGCCCGTTTGTACAAAGCCGTTGAAGCCTGTTCGGATTTTGCCTGTTCGTTGGGCATCAACATTCCAACCGGAAAAGACTCCCTTTCGATGACGCAAAAATATAGCCCCCCCACCCCCCGAAAGGGAGATTCCGAAAATAAAGAAGGAAGTCAAATATCCCCTCCTTTGGAGGGGCTTGGGGAGGCTGAATTCAAAGTATTCTCTCCGGGAACCGTGATTATTTCGGCAGGAGCCGAAGTTTCGGACGTGAAGAAAACCGTTTCTCCCGTCTTGGTTAATGATCCGAAATCAGTGGTTTATTATATCGACTTTTCTTTCGATAGTCATAAGCTCGGAGGTTCGGTATTGGCGCAAACCATGAATAAAATCGGCGACGATGTGCCCACAATAAAAGATGCCGAATACTTCAAAGCGGCTTTCGACAGCATTCAGGAAATGATTAACAGCAACCTGATCCTGGCCGGACACGATATTTCGGAAGGCGGACTGATAACCGCATTACTCGAAATGTGTTTCGGAAATGCGAAAGGCGGTTTGAAAGCGAGTATGGACTATATTGCCGAAAGTTCGCTGGTAACCATGTTGTTTGCCGAAAATCCGGGCGTATTGATCCAGGTGAAAGACCGCAAAGCAGTGGAAAAAATACTCGATGCCAATGGCGTGGGATTTGCCCGCATTGCTACACCAATTGAAGAACGCCGCCTCGAAATATCCCGCAAGAAAGAGTCCTATTCGTTCTCTATTAATGATTTGCGGGATGTATGGTTCCGCACTTCATACCTACTCGACCGGAAACAAAGCGGCGAAGTCTGTGCGCAGGTACGTTTTAATAACTATAAAAAACAACCGCTCGAATTCTCGTTCAACGAAGGGTTCAAAGGCAAATTCTCCCAGTTCGGTATTTCGCAGGATCGTCAGCCGGGGGGTGTGCGTGCTGCCATTATCCGCGACAAGGGAACCAACGGCGACCGTGAAATGGCTTACGCGCTTTATTTGGCCGGCTTCGATGTAAAAGATGTTCACATGACCGACCTTGCCACAGGACGCGAAACGCTGGAAGATGTAAACATGATTGTTTTCTGCGGCGGATTCTCCAATTCCGATGTATTAGGTTCGGC
>JAJFVH010000190.1 GCA_021371875.1 Bacteroidales bacterium | reverse complement strand
AGGATTTAATATCGGTAGAATTATTCGCCCACCTTCGTTTATAGCACCCCATACGGGGTGCTATACGTGTGTGGAAATGTCTTTCTACCGGTATTACATGCCTACGGCATAACTGTTCAGGTCGCTTTGCGGATAGTCATTTAAATATACATGTTCAGTTCCGTTCTTAAACTAAAATGCTTAAAAGCAGAACTGAACTAAATTGCAACAAAACAGAATCAAACTATTTATTTTGTTACCGTTTCGTAAGTATAAACATAGTTCTCGTACCAATCGGAACCCGAACGAATTACTTTCTTTACACTTCCATCATCATAAAATTCAAACGAAATAGCAGAGAAATCTTCTTTATCAGACCATTGCACTTTCGTGTTTAGATTTTTACAAGGTTTACCGAAAAGTCCGGTGTGTGCTTGCCAGTCACTTATGAAACTATCATTGAAAACCTGATAAATACCACCGATATTTTCACCACTCGAGAACGTAAAGTTTTTCACTCTGTCGCCACGGGTGAAAGCTGTAATATTACCGTTCAGCAGGGTGAAAGTTGATTTTAATTCCGGCGTACCATAATCTTCGTAGGCTTTTGACATCAATCCATTGGCATCATAATCAAAAGTAACGTTACCACCATCGCCCCAAATATTTTCAATTTTCGAGACATAACCGGCTGCATTCAAAATCCATGTACGGTTTTTTTCGGACTCAGCTCTTACTAATTTCACTTTTCCGGCTTCGCTCCAGTCTAGTATGAATTCGTCTGTCCAGTCTTCTCCGGCTTCAACTACTTTCGTAACCCTGCCTTCAGTGTCGTAAGTGTAAGTGTAGCTTGTTGCTGCAGGACCTGATCCCCAGTCGTACTCAAAGGTCATTGTTTTTATACGTAGTACTTCTTTTGTTTCATCTCCATCTGTCGGGTCTTCTTTTGGATCGCACGAAGTGAAACTAATCAATCCGATAAAGGCAAATAATGCCCAAAAATAATTCTTTTTCATGATTTTTTTAATTTAAAGTGTTACATTAGAAAATTTAATTATGTTGTTTGTAATTTTAATTACCACCTGAAATAACAATCAATGCCAACCCACTAAAGAACAACAGGAACATGAGTCCCAGCAAAAGATTGGTTTGTTTAGTAGATCCTTTAAACTCCTTCCAAACGAAAACACCCCAAATAGCTGCGATCATTGGAGCTCCCTGACCAAGTGCATACGAAATGGCTGCTCCGGCTTTTCCGGCGGCAATATAACTCAGGGATGTTCCCAAAGCCCATATCACACCTCCCAATATGCCCACCATGTGGGTTTTGAAATTACCATTAAAGTATTCTTTGTAAGATACAGGTACTCCATCGAATGGTTTTTTCATAACCAATGTATTGAAAATGAAATTACTCAGAAAAACACCGATTGCAAAAACAAAGAATGCTGAATAAGGTGTAAGCATACCAGTGGCAGGGGTTTCGAAATTATTCAAATCCATGGCCGCAGCTACAAAACGGTAGAAAAACGCCATTAAAATGCCGGCAAGAACAGCTAATGATATGCCTTTTTTATTCGATTTGGCTTTATCACCTTTTTTCATTTTACCTGCAGCCACTCCATTGAAGATAACGGCAAGCATAACAAGAGCCACACCCAGAAACAAAAGGAATGGATCGCCCTTGGGAGTACTGAAATAATTAACAAAAACTCCGAGTACGAGTGCAATACCGACGCCAAGCGGGAAAGCTACGGACAGTCCTGCTAACGAGATAGATGCCGAAAGCAGAATGTTAGCCGCATTGAAAACAATACCACCAAAAATGGCACTACCGATATTGGACATACGTGCCTGTTTCAAATCTTCAACAAACGGACGTCCCTCGTCACCTATGCTTCCCATGGTAAATCCGAGCAGGACGCTGAAGAATAAAATACCGATTACATAATCCCAGTAAAATAATTCGTAACGCCATGTTTTTGCAGCAAGCTTTTGGGTATTACCCCACGAACCCCAACAAAACATGGTAACCATGCAGAAAATAACTGCTAAAAAATAACTGTCTACTATGAACATAATTTTGTGTTTTTATGGTGAATATTTAATAATGAAATTTCTGACAAATGTATGTGAGTGCCGGCATAAAGCCCGACAGTAAAAAGTTGTAATTACTAACATCGGTCCTGACCCGATATTCGTGTGTAAATCCTTGCTCCTTCAGATTGATATGCAAAAATCCGTTCCCAATATACGCATCGCTTGCCGGCTGCGTATCCACATACAACCAAATTTGATTGCGGAGTGACTTTTTTTCTGTTATCAGATTCTCAATTTCGGTCTGTGAAGCAGATAAGTTGGCTGCAGTCAAAGCACATGCAGTAAATCTATCCATTTCAAAAGCCTGTTTCAGAACATCTGCACCTCCGTTTTCATAGCCCCAAATAGCCCTGAACCGTCGTCCCGATCTTGCTTTTCCGCCTTTTTCCATATATGGAATAATTTCATTCAGCAAGCTACTACCGTATTTTACAGGGACAAAACAAAATAATACAGCAGGCAATTCCCCATTGGAAAACTCTTTTTCATATTTGTTTATCAATGTGTTTTGTTTTTTTTCGTTTAAATCAGATATAAAATAAATGGTCGGATAACTACGGGAAACTGTTTGTTGTTTTTCAGGATAAATGATCCGAAATGTCTTGTCGCCAATACTTTTTTGTTCTGTCACAAGTGTTTTCGGGAAAGAATAAACCTGTTTTTCCGTCTTCGTTTCCAGAGTGTATATCTTTCCTCTGAATTGAGCATCGGCAAAGCGGAAAGCTTCGGGCAAAGCGTCGCGCCAGAACCTAAACTCGTGTCCGCCAGCTTTTATGTTATAAATATGCGGCACTTGCTTTTCGAGCAACAACATGTGTAATTCTTCATTACTGCGGCATAAAGTGTTTTCTTTGTCTCCGTTCTCGATGAAAAAAGCGATTTTCTTCAACTCCTCGGAACTTTTGTTTTTGATAAGATAAAAAGGCGAATTCTGCATATAATAATCCGTAATTCTGCTTTTCCCAACTTCGTTCGCTCCTCCAAAAATTTTACCCCATTGTTCGTTCCAGCCGTTCTGATCCTCGCTGATATATTGCACATCGGTTCGGATAGAAGCACTTAATGCAATACTCACACTGAAAATATCAGGATGTTTTAACGGCAACATCAATGCTCCGAATCCACCCATGGAATAACCTATAACCGCCCTTTTACCAGATGAAGGAAGTGTTCTGTATTGCGAATCGATAAACGGAACAAGTTCTTTGACAAACATCTGTTGATACGAAAAACTGCCATCGTAAAAATCGGAATAATAACTGCGGAATCCCTGCGGCATAATACAAATAAACGGTTCGATGGACTTCTTTTTCACCATGTAGTCGAGATATTGTACCACACGACCGTATTCGAGCCACGATATTTCATTATCACCCAACCCATGTAGTAGATACAACACCGGATATGATTTTTTCGATTCAAAATAACCCTCTGGAAGTACGGTTGCGTATTTAATTGCCTGATTCAGGATTTTACTTTCGAAGCTCAGACTTTCCTGTACTCTAAACTGTTGAGCCTGATGGCTGAATAGAACAGACAGAAAAGAAATCAGAAGTATGAATCGTTTTGTTTTCATTTTTATAATTTATTGAGCATTAAACCTATGTACACAATGCTATTTTCAAGTCCATTTAAAAATGAATTAAAAGAATTTTTACCATTGAGCACCCTGAATTGATGATCGATGTCTCTGTTTCGGCATTGTACATACAATTGTTGTATGGCTTCAAAATTCACTGCCTGATCTGTGCAATCGAGATAAATAAATTTAGCTTGAGGAAGATCAAAGTCTGTTTCCAATGAAGCATCGAACAAAAAGACCGAGGACAACAAACCGGGATATAGAACCGAAGCATCGTAAATAGTCTTTCCTCCCGACAGATTTCCTAATCCTATTCGGTTGTGTGCTTTGGTTTTGGTACGATATTGTGTATCTATAAAGCTTACTAATACATCGAAATCAATCTGATAATGAGTGATTTGATCTGTGTCAATTTCAATCAGAATAAATGGTTTTTCATTTTGAAGCGAATCAAGCACTGCCATCACATTTTTTGTCTCGGTCAGGCGGCTTCCTTCCGATTTATGATAAAAATACAGCACAGGATAGGCTGTTTTAGAAGAGTTATAATCTACCGGCAAATCGACATTCAGGGTCAGCCCTGAGTATGTTTTTTGCTCCAGGCTTCCTGCAAAAGCTTCCGATACAGCAAAAACCGGTTCAGTCGGATATGTATTGCCCGAAAAACAGGATTGAATATAGGGTAATGCTTCACGCATGGCTGCACGCCAGTAATCCCATGTGTGGGCTCCATTTTTCATACGGTATTCATGTGTTATATTTTTGTTGCGTAACAAAGCGTGCATGGCATTATTAGTTACCGATAAAGATTCCTCGTCATCGCCGCAATCGATAAAAAACCGCAACGAAGAAAAAGAACTGGCATTTTCTTTTTCAAAAAAGTGAAACGGACTGTGTGCCAGATAATAATCTGTCAACCGGGCATTTCCAGTACTTCCTGTTGCTCCGAATATTGGTCCCCACTGGGTATCGAAGACCGATTGAGTTTCAAGCATATATTGTTCGTCAGTTCGAAACGACATACTCAGAGGTACCGAAACCGAGAAAATATCCGGATTCTTCGCAGGTAAAATCAATGCTCCGTAGCCGCCCATCGAATAACCAACCACGGCCCGTTGGGCAGCATCTTTTTTTGTGCGATAAAGTGAATCGACCATTGGCACAAATTCTTCAGTAAACATTTTCATATAGTCCAAAGTGCCGTTAAAACGGTTTACATAGTAACTGTTGTAACCTTGCGGAATGACATAAATCATGGGGGCTATCGTCCCGTTTTTCTCCAGTTCATCAATTATTTTATCAATTTGACCATCTTTCACCCAGGCCGTTTCATCATCTCCATACCCGTGTAGTAAATAAACCGTAGCATATTCGCGGGGACTTTTTCCGTAATCGGCCGGCAGATAAATTGAATAACGAACCGGCCGTTTCAATATTTTACTCTGGAAGTTTATACTTTCAGCATAGCGTTTAACTACAGGCACTTCATGTTCAGGCTCTGTGGATTTACAGGCCGTAAAGAAGATGCCTGCAGTTATTGTTAACAACAGCACAAAATAATGAATATGGGAAATTTTAAATTTCATGTCAGTTTTTAATACGGCCGCTTACTTTCGGGGTTTTTATTCGAATAGATCACCACATCTTTAGTCTGAATAGCATATTTCGGATGCGGATTCAGCCATTTAATTTCCAACTTATGACTTCTGTTTTCCAGTTGATATTTATGAAAAATATCGTATTTGCGCTTAACATAATCGAAAGGCATTTTGAAATTTTCAACTGTTTTGCTATCGATACAGGCCTCCAGCTGAGCAATATAATTACTGGTGTCAGGCTGAAGCTGTTTTATGCTTCCCATCAAAACTATACCATTCCCATTAAAGCTTATTTCAACAGGGTTTTCGTGAAATTCTTTATTAATCATCCTACGTTCGGTAGGGAAATGACCAGTGAACGATTCTTCCCAGCGGACTTCTTTCGGTTCCTGTAGTTTTACGGTCACTGAAGTGTCGTTTACTTTTCCTCCATTTCGCAGCACCAGTTCTTTGATATTTTTCAGATTAATATCGTATATTCTGCTTAGCGAAATTTTGGTATAGGGAAAATCAAGATTTTCAACTTTTTCCATAGCAGGTTTCCAATAATGGGGTATCCGGCTGTAACCGTACATCACACCCAGAATTCCTGCAGCAGATGCCGGATTACAATCCGAATCTTGCCCAGCTCTTGTTGCAATGTCCATGGTTTTGTAGAAATCACCTTCACCATAAAGTAACCCAAGTATCACATAAGCCGAATTGATAGTTGCATCGATATTGAAAGCATTAAAAACACCTTCGGGACAACCGATTTCGAAAGCGTGGTTATTTTCTATTTCAAGCCAGCTTTTTTTCCAGTCGTCGGGATATTGTTTGTGTAAACGGATGACATCTTCAATACACAAACGAAATTTGCTTCGAGCAGGAATGGTCTTCAGGGCTTCGCTTACAATAAAGGGAATGTCCTCGGACACAAAAGCGAGACTGTAAAGAGCTGACATATAAACGCCACCATACCAACCATCACCATAATTCATGATATGTCCGATTTTGTCCGAAATTTCAGAGCCGATATTGATCATTCCCGGGGTCAACATTCCTGCAAAGTCAGCTTCGATCTGAAAATCTATATCATTAGCATGTGGATTGTTAATCCAGTGCCCCGAAGCCGGAGGCATAATGCCGTTCAGAATATTATAACGGGCAGCTTGATTGGCGTGCCATAATTTATATTCTGCATTGGCAAATGCCTGTGCAAACGAATCAACGTGAGCATCAAGTCCGTATTTTTCAATTACTTCAACAAAAGTCAGATCCATATAAACATCGTCGTACAATCCTGGGTCAATTTCGAATGTTTCTTTGGCATAGTCGTCGTACCAGATAATCGGAGTTTGGTCGTGAATCATTGCTCCGCGGTATTTAAATTCTGTTGGTCCGCCATAAGTACAACCTATGGTTTGGCCTGCCCAACCGCCTTTAATTTTATCTTTCAATACATCGATCGGGATGGTAACTGAAGCGTTGTAATCAATTTCCTTTGTTAGGGATTTCCCCGTACAAGCTACAAAAACCAGTACGATAAATGTATATATAATTGTGTTTCTCATAAGTTTTCTTTTAATTATGATAATAGTTACTCGGCAGTTTGTTTTCGGAATAATAAATAATATCATTTACCCTGATCAGATAATCTTTAGCCCGGTTTAACCATTTCAATTTCACTTGATGCTTTCCTTCAGCCAACAGGTATTTCCATGCGGGCTCAAGTCGGCGTGAAGTGTTTTTCATGGGTAACTTGATTGTTTTATCCAATTCTCCATCGATCCAAATTTCCATTTCAGCGACATAATTATCGTTGGGTTCTGCCATCCCGAATACTTCTGACCCAATGTGACGGATGGAGACACGGTGAATATAATCGGCTGTAACACTTTTTGTGGATACCAGGTTTCCATAAACCACAAAACCGTTTCCATTGAAATCAAAAGTATATTCGTCGGTGAAAAAGCAGTCTTTACGTTCGCGGAAGATCGGAATAGTTTTTTTAAAATTCTGTTCCAGTGGAAGAATTTTCGTTTTTTGAGTTTTTATGGTCACATCCTTTTCCGAAATTTCACCTCCGTTCTTTTCGATCAGTGTAAGCGCATGTTTAAAACTTAAATTGTAAGCTCTGTTGAGCGAAACAGTTGTTCCTTCAAAATTTAACTGTTCGATTTCTTTAAGAGGATTAAGCCAGAATTTCGGGATGTTGGAATAACCACACATCACACCAAGAATCCCTCCTACTGATGCTGGATTGCAATCAGAATCCTGTCCACAGCGCACAGCTATTTCCATTGATTTTGAAAAATCACCTTTGCCGTAAAGCAAAGCCAATGCGATGTAAGCCGAATTTATTTTCGCATCGATATTGAAACTCAGGAAAACTCCTTTGGGGCAACCCACGTCTTTGTTCCATTTTTTATGCAACTCAAACCAGCATTGTTCCCAGTCATCGGGGTATATTTTATATACGCTGATGACATCGGCAATACATTGATGGAATTGACTTTCGACAGGAATTACAGAAAGAGAATTATTTAAAACAGCTTCAACATCCGACGAAATAAATGCATTTGAATACAGAGCTGAAACAAAAGCACCTCCATAAAAACCATCACCACTGTTCATAATATGTCCCACTCGGTTGGCTATGTCCATGGCTTGGTTAACCATACCTGGAGCCATTAAACCGATAAAATCCGCTTCAATCTGAAAATCAAGATCATCGGCATGCGGATTATTCAACCAATGTCCGGATTCCGGTGGCATTATGCCGTTGCGGATATTGTAACGTCCTGCCTGGTTGGCATGCGCCAAATGATATTCTGCCCAAGCAAAACGTTGTGCCAGTGTATCAATCGGACAATTGAGCCCTTCTATTTCAAATGTTTCAACAAAAGTAAGATCGTTATAGATATCGTCAAACAATCCGGGTTTTTTATCCCACCAGTATTTTACATAGCCATCTGACCATGGTATTGGTTGGTAATTCTGAATGGTTGTTCCGGTAAATTTAAATTCTGTAGGAGCTCCATATACTACACCAATGGTCTGTGCTGCCCAACCTCCCTTTATTTTGTCTATTAAAACCTCTTTGGTCAAGCTTACTGTCTCTGGAAAACTTTCTTTCTTACTTTTGCCGTAAGAGCTTAAAGTCAACAGGCACAAAAGTGGAATAATGATTTTTTTTGTCATAATATCTTGATTCTATATTATTTTTCGAAAACACTTAATTCGGTTATTGAACTGAATGCTGAAACATTTTTGGTGTATTTGTGCCAATGCGCCTGAACTTTGGTGTCTCCGATAATACGTATTGCTTTTGTTTTTACCGGTTTGAATTCAAAAATATATTCCACAAAATGAGGTTGGAAAAATACAATATCAGTTTCGGGTAACTCGGGAGTGCTCTTAAACTTAGGAACAGCCACCCACTTACCGTTCTTATCCTGATACTGGATATTGAATGAGCTCCACCAGCCACCGAATTCTTCCATACTGCCCAGATGCAGAGCTATCATGTTGATTTCTTTTTCTTCTTTCCATCCATAACCAAAATAATCTACTTTCGGAAGATTTGATTTGGCTGCCAGACTGTAAAATACCGAACCTTCGCCCAAGAGAATACCATCATTGATTACGTCAACCGATTTTGCATACATGGGTTTTCCGAAAGTGTACCAGGTGGAATCCAACACCTCGGTATTTAATACGCGAACATTAGTGAAGATGGTGTCGGCTTTTGGTGCGATATTATTAGTGCGCACTAACAATTCAAAAGATTTCAGCAAAGTTGTTTTTCTGTTGTCCAGACTCAACTCAATATTATATTTTCCGGCTTTGCGAGGTGTTCCGCTAATTTTTCCTTTTTCAAAAACAATACCTTCGGGCATTTGTCCCGATTTTAGTTCCCAGTTGTAGTTTTGATTGGCTGCTGTATAAAATGTATATTCAACAGGCTTACCCACCATCATAACAGGATTGGGACCGATATAAAACTCCAGCGGCACATTGAATGAAGCTTTAGTATTGATTGCCAGATATTCTTTCCCTTTTTTTCCTGTTTTTTTCCCGCCGTTTTTCAAAATCACATCTTCTGCTTGTTTTACAGTTCTGTTAATCATATCCGAAATATGGGCATCAGGCATGTCATATCGGGTAACGTTGATGTATTTATCATTAAATGGTTCTGTCCATCCTTCAATCGGACACAGCAAATCTTTAGGCAGAGCTTTGGCTCCATACATAATGCCGAGTAAACCTCCGACAGTTGCCGTTTGGTTATCAGCATCAAAGCCCATAGCACAAGCCAGATCCATAGTCAGCTGAAAATTGCCTTTACCATAAAGTAACGACAAAACACCACAAGCACCATTCAGGTTGGCATTCCAGATGGTTTTTGTCATGGGATTTTCGTTTAAATAGTATTTTTTTGCCATTTCCTGACGGGATTTTTTCCAGTCGTTGGGATACTTTTTATATAAAGCCACCATTTCTTTTACGGTTTGGGCATATCTACTTTCAGCGGGAAGCTGTTGCAATGCATTCAATACGAGTTTTTCAATATCTTTTTCAAAAAAAGCGTTGGCATACATGGCTCCGTAATGTACAGTTGGATCAGCCGCCCAGTCGTCACTGGTAATGCGTGCTGCCCAGTCCGATTTTTGTGCAGCATAAGTAATCATTCCCGGTGCTGTATAAGACCAAATCTCGTTGATAAGTTGAGGATCGATCTGATACCAGTGCGGATTGAGCGACTTCATTCCGGTAAACGGTGGTGTAAAGCCATGATACATAAGTCCAAGTGCCGCCCGGTTCGCCAACCAAACCCTGTCGCGAACGTGATACATCCAAGCTTCGCGCAATTGCGCATAAGTAGGTTCACAACCATATTTTTCCATTTGGAGTAAGTAGATATACTCAAAATCGGTATCGTCATCTGAAAATGCTCCGCCGGTACGGGCTAGTTTATCCAGATTTTTTGTATATCCGTATGGCCATTTATCATCATCTCCAGGCTGGTCGATAAATTTATTTTCGAACGGTAACCCGTAAAAGTTACCTATCATTTGCCCAAGCCAGGCACCGGCAATTTTATCATGCAATTCTTCTTTCGATATTGTTTTTGTGTTTTGAGCACATACGAATAAAGGAATCATTGCTAAAAATAAGATTGTACTTCGTTTCATATCTGAAAATTTGATTGTGAAAGATTTATTTATCGTTTTCTTATTTACTGAGCATTTCCTGCCAGGTTCGGATTGGTGTCAACAGCTGTTTGCGGTATCGGGAACACCCTTTGCGTGGTGGTATAAGGTTTTCCCCACCATTTGTCGTTCCATTTTTCGAAACGGAGTAAATCCTGCCGGCGATGTCCTTCCCAAGCAAACTCACGTCCGCGTTCTGAGAGCAACTCATTTAATGTAAGTTCAGAAACAGTGTAAGGCGCAAGACCCACACGGGTTCTTAATGTTTTAAAATCAGGTAATTCAACAGCCTCGGCAGTACGGTTTTGACGCATCATACATTCGACTTTCATCATCACGACATCGGCATACCTGAAAAGCACAAAATCGTTTTCCATATCCACCACATCGTATTGCAGCCCGCTCGTTTGAAATTCGTATTTAGCGCAGCGTGCTCCATCCCATTTGTGGCGCGATTTATATTTTGACTCTGGAAAATCAGGATTATAAGCAAACCAGAGAGTATCTCCCGTCCCTGCAATTTCGAAAAGTTTTTTACCGGTTGCATCATATTGCTGACCGTAGAGCCATGATTTCTTTCGCTTGTCGGTGTCGGAATAAGATTTGAAGAAATCGGGTGTAGTCATAAAACCGTCCCAAGGTGTATCATTCAGATTGTAGGTGTAACGGCTCATTGAATTCAATGTAAGGTCGTACCAGTAAAAATATTCTGTAGTCATTGTGGAATTATATACGATTACAAAAATATTTTCCTTTGAACTTTCATTATTGATCTTGAAGTTGTCGAAATAGTTGTTTTCCAACTGATAATGATTTTTGTTTATTACACTGTCGCACATTTTTTCGGCATCATCCCAGTGTGGAGTTCCTTTCCATACATTGGCATTCAGGTACAATTTTGCAAGCAGGGTGAAAGCCATGCCTTTGGTTACGCGACCATAATTTTCGGAGGTAGGAACTTCGTCAAGGTAACTGATATTGTCTTTAACTTCTTTTTCTACGAAATCGTAAATAAATGCGCGTGATTTCTTTGGAGGTAATGTTTTGTCGGTAAAGTCGGTTGCAAAAGGAATATCGCCCCAGGCATCCATCCCCCAATAATAAAACAAGGCACGCAGCACTTTAATTTCAGCCATAATTTTGTTTTTCCCGGGGAAATCGTAAGGTGAACTTTCGGTTTCGTAAAGAACTTCGTTACAAGCTGTAATTCCACCAAAGACAAATTCCCATGCCTGACGGTTGATTTTATTGGCTGAGGATACATTATGCATTTGTATTTCGTCCCAGCGCCCGTTGTCCCACCATTCGCCATCTTCACGGGCGGGAATCACACATTCGTCCGAGCTTACGGTCATAAGCGACCATAATTTCTGTTCTTCAGGGTAAGGTTGCAGTTTGGTATATGCTCTTCCGGCATTCATCAACAACGCTTTCTCACTTGTGAAAAACTGATCCATTGGTATATCTGAATAAACCGTTTCTGTCAGATCGGTACAACTTACAAATAAAAGTCCCGATAATATGATGGATAGAAATATGCTTTTTTTCATGATGATATTGATAATTTTCAATTGATTAGAATGTAATGTTTATTCCTAAAGTTATGCTCGTAGTTACAGGGTAATAACTTCTTGATTCAATTCCGGGTTCCAGTCCGCTCAATGACACTTCGGGGTTTACTCCCTGATAGGCGGTGAGACAGAAAACATCCTGGGCGGCTCCATATATCCTGAATTTTGAAATGTATTTCGAATTCACTTTCATGTTATATCCGATTGAGATATTATCCATTTTCAGGAATGAACCATCTTCAATGTATTTCGAAGAGTAAAGAGCATCGCCCGTAAACTCAGGATTTTCAATCTGTGATTTCAGAATATTTTTTAAACCTATAGTACCCAGATTTTCGTAATACAGACGGTATGAATTCAAAACATCTCCGCCTATCGATGCCCGCAACGAGAATCCCATATTCCATTTTTTCCAGTTAAATGTATTGCTCCAGCCGAGAGTGAAATCTGGATAAGCATTTCCTATTTCTTCCCATTTTGATTCGGGAACCTTTCCATCAGGCATTTGGTTTTTGAATTTGTCATTACCATATTCATCCACCCCGATCCACACCGGACCGTAAAAAGTTCCGAGACTCTTGCCTTCTTCCATACGTTGGCTGTAAACTGCTATATCGCCAGACAACCAGCCGGTTTTATAAGTTCCGTTGGTAAATTCATCGTTGGTAAACTTCTCCAGCGCATTCTGGTTCTTGCTAAAAGTCACAAATGTATTCCACTGAAAATCTTTTGTTTTTACAGGGGAGCCATTCAGTGATATTTCGATACCGCTGTTTCTGATAATTCCTACATTGGTAAACATTTCGGTGTACAAATAAGGTGGAACCGACACATTGTAATTGTATAGCAAGTCAGTGCTTTTTCTATAGTAATAATCAATTGTTCCTCCGATCCTATTATCAAACATCGAGAAATCAATGCCGGCATTCACCTCATGTTTCTTTTCCCAACGCAGGTCGGGGTTCGGGTTGCTTACAGGCTGATAAGTGTTGATCCATTCTCCATTGTAAAAAAACTTTCCGGCGAGCCCCATCATAACAAGTGATTTGTAATTCGAAAACTCCTGATTTCCTGTTGCTCCATATCCTACTCTAATTTTAAGTTCGTTTATCCATTTCACATCCTGCATAAACGATTCCTGATTCATGCGCCAACCAATGCTTACCGCCGGAAACCAACCCCATTTGTGGTTATCGCCGAAACGTGAGGAACCTTCGCGACGCATAGAAGCCGACAGCAGGTATTTCTCATCAAAATTATACATCACACGTCCGAAAAATGAAATCAGTTTACTCATTTCCCTGTACGAATACATTTCTGCAGTTCCCAACTTTAATGCCGTGCCTGCTTCGATATTATTTGTCCCATATAAATCAGTATCGAAACCTTTATTCGACATGCCCGAATAATGCATGTTTTCTTCCTGATAGGTATAACCGGCTAAAGCCTGCAAAGTGTGATTGTTCCATGAGTGAATGTAATTTAAAGTGCTTTCGTACTGGATGTTGCTATTGCTCCCGTTTTCGATACTGGCTACGCCATCACTCCCGATAGCACTCGGATAATACCGGGAGAGGTAACTATTGTTTTCCCAGCATGATTTTTCATACGAAACAAAATTGTCCCATTTCAGACCTTCAACAAAAGGAATATTCAACGAAGCGCGTACATTCCCACCAAAATCATCGGTTTCACCCTCTTTAGTTTTTTCATTAAGCATAGCCACCGGATTGTAATAACTGATGCCATCTACTCGGTTGTAACCGCCCGATAACTCATTCGAAGGATCGTAAACCGGCTCGGTAGGATTGTGGATGAAGGCCTGATAAAAAATATCGTAATTAGCAGGGTTATATTTCCGCATGGAATAAAACGAATTGTAATTGATATTTAGCAACCCGTTTAGTGCCTTTTGTGAAATGTTCGATTTGGCAAGAATTTTACTGAGATTGTTGTTTTTAAGCAATCCCTGGTTTTGTTCCACATTGATGGTTGTACGGTGCGAAAACTCTTCGTTTCCGCCAGAAATAGCCAGATTATGTTTGTGGCTGAACGGGACGTTACGGGTTACTTCGTTAAACCAATCGGTATTTCCACTGTAAATACTGGAGATTCTTGTTGGAACGTAGGTTTTGATAGCGTTTCTGAATTCATCGGCAGTCAGATTTTCGACCATACGCGGAGCCACCTGAATAGTGGCCACTCCTTGATATTCAACTGTAGTTTTACTTTTTCGGGCTTGTTTGGTGGTTATGATAACGACACCGTTCGTACCTCTTGTCCCGTAAATAGCTGCTGCAGATCCATCTTTTAACACGTCGATGGTTTCAACCTCCTGAAAGTTGATATTTTTCATGTCGGCTCCTGCCACTCCATCGATGATGATAAGCGGTCCCTGACCGGATGTTAACGTATTGGTTCCGCGCAAAATAATTTCGTATCCGGCCTGCGGATCAGCACCACTGGGATTTACAACCGATAAACCGGCAATTTTCCCTTGTAAAAGTCCGGCTGCGTTTGAAAATGAACCCTGATTGAAATTTTCCGATTTCAAAGTCGAAATTGAACCGGTGATTTCTTTCTTTGTGGTTTTACCGTAACCGATTACAACTACTTCATCTATTGTTTTTACATCTTCCGATAAAGTAACATCGATAACTTTTTGTTTATTGGTACTTATTTCCTGAGAAGCATATCCTATGTATGAAAAGATTAAAGTTTCAGATTCTGAAGGAAGGTCAATCCGGTATTTGCCATCTATACCAGTTATTACGCCGGCATCATTACTCTTAACTCTGATGTTTACCCCAGGTAAAGCTTGCCCGGATTCATCTGTTACAGTTCCCCGTACATTTACAGGATTATTAGCCCATACAGTATTTATTGCCAAGAATAATAATGTACAGCAAAGTATACTTTTGAATAAAGAAACTTTTTTTGTCCAAATGAGATGTTTCATGTTTACATACAATTTAAGGTGTTTATTTAAATAAAATTGAAATCCAAGCTATGAAAGATGAATTTCTTTCCGATAGGGGATGGCTGTTTGTGCTCCTTCACGGGTTACTGTAATCCCTGATGCCCGATTAGCCATTTTTACGGCTTCGATTATTGATAGTCCTTCAGAGAGGCCAACACATAAAGCTCCACAAAAAGTATCGCCTGCAGCAGTCGTATCGATTGCGTTGATTTTTTCAACAGGAACCTCATAATAAGATTTATTTTCTTTAATTAAGGCTCCTTTCGAGCCTAAAGTAATTACAACAATATCAACACCCTTTGCACTAATAATCTTGGCAGCCTGTTTAGCGGAATCCCAATCTGTCACTTTAATTCCAGATAACATTTCTGCTTCAGTTTTATTCGGAATGATAGCATACAAACATTCAAGCAATCCATTGGATAGGAAAGCTGCCGGTGCAGGATTCAGTATTACTTTGATGCCTTTCCTATGGGCAAGTTTTGCAGCATATTCCACGGTGTCCATCGGAATTTCAAGCTGCATGAGTAAAATGTCGGCACCTTCAATGATGTGTTTTGCTTTATCAATGTCCTGAGGGCTTAGGCTGCCGTTTGCACCAGAAGCCACGACTATGCAGTTTTCGCCGTTCGTATCAACCATAATCAGGGCAACTCCCGAAGGCAAATGAGGATCTGAAAAAATATAATCGGTATTAATGCTTTCGTCACTATACATTTCGATGGATTGGCGTCCGAATAAATCGTTACCTGTTTTTGAAATAAAAGTCACATTGCCTCCCAGTCGTGCTACTGCTACCGCCTGATTGGCTCCTTTTCCTCCGGGATTCATCATAAATGCTCCACCCAGAACGGTTTCTCCTGGAACCGGTAACCTGTCTGATTTTACCACCATGTCCGTATTACAACTTCCGATAACAACTATTTTTTTTGAATTCATAAAATTAAATTAGTTTGATTTTGTTTTCTCATTTCTCGAATGCAAATATAATTCCTATATGCAGCTAAAAAAAACAACAAAAAGTATAAAATAATAATTTCAAAATAGATATTAAAAAATAAAAAAAAGTTTATACATCTATTTTACAAGACTGTATATAACATAAAAATAGCTCAATTATTATAATTATAACTATATTTTTTCTACTTTTGTGACATGTCAAAAATACAATAACAAAATCCCAATAACTTTATGTCTAAATTTTCATCTCTTATCCTGCTTGTAAACTCTCTAAGTAAGGCAGAACGCAAAAAAATAGCATCTACTCTAAGTGTCAAGGACAATGAAGCAGATTATGTTGTTCTTTATAAACTGATTGATAAAAACCCGTTTGAGAAGCAACAAAATATAAAAGAGCTGTTTTTTAAAAAAAGACCAACTGCGGCGTTCAACACTGCAGTCAATTATTTATCCGATATGTTGCTGACTGTTTTAAGCCAACTACGGACAGATCAAGATAGTTATTTCAGCTTATTCAGTATGCTGATGAATGCAAAAGTACTTTACGAAAAATCAATTTATCATGAATGTTTTCAACTTCTTACAAAGATACAAAATGAAGCTGTTAAATATGAAAATTTCTCACTTTTACTCATAGCTCAAAAAATGGAACTTGACTATTTGCTTATTCTGGATTTTCCTGAAATATCAGAGCAAGAACTACTCAGCAAACAATTCAAGATAAACGACACGCTGAAAAAAATCCGTAAAATAAACGAACACGCTTCATTGTACGAGCTTCTCAGGCACCGGATTCTACATAAAGGTACTGCACGTTCAAATAAGCAGAAGCAAGAGTTAAACGATTTGGTTGTTAGTGAAATGAGCATCGTTTCAAGTTCGGGGTTTGAAAATTTTGAAATACAAAAAAACCACAAACTTTTTCAATCCAATTATTTGATAAACGTTGGTGACTACAAATCAGCACTCAATTCATTTTACGAACTGAATAATACTTTTGAGAAAAATAAACATTTGTTGAGTGATCCGCCAATCTATTATCTCAGTACGATCGAAGGAGTGCTGGAAAGTTTGCGTACTATAAAAGACTATGAAGGAATGTCTTACTTCATTATCCAGCTGAACAACATTGAAACATCTTCATTACATTTTAAGATTCAGGTTCGAAGTGTTGTATTCCTTTATACTCTTTTTCCGCTTATCGACACAGGGAAATTCGCCCAGGCAAAAATCATAATCGATAGTTACAAAGAAGAACTTTACGATAAAATGAATTTATTGATTGCTGCAAGGCAAGTTCAGTTATCATTATATGCCGCAATCGTATATTTAGGCACGAAGGAATTTACGAAAGCCAGAAAATCTATCAGTCAAATATTTGCAGGTGAAAAAAACTTATTTTCAATGCCATTATTCAGAACGGTCAGATTAATTAATTTAATGATACTATATGAATTGAATGAATTCGACTACATTGATTTCGAGGTCAGATCGGTGAAGCGTGAAATTCAAAACAAAGAAAGAACGTATCAAATTGAATTAATGATGCTTAAACTCATTAATAAGCCTATTGAAAATATGTCGAAAAAAGACAGGGATTTACTTTGGGGGAAGATAGAACCTAAACTAATCGAATTCCACAACAATAAGTTTGAATTACAACTACTTCGGATATTTGATTTTACGGCGTGGATTGAAGCAAAAATAAAAAATATTTCTTTAAGTGCCGTTTTAGAGCAAAAAACACAACGATAGGAAAAACAGAAACATACAGCAGGCATTGTTGGTTGTGAGCGAAAGGAGAGGGCTATAAACCCTTTTCTTGTGATTTCAGATTCTTTTTTATCAAAATAATTCCGCCAACAGTCAGAACTCCGCCGACAATTCCCAACCAAAGAGTTTCGCCCGAGCCGATTACATCGATGTCGACAACCTGATAGTCATTGTATTTCAAATAATAAAAAATTACCGCAATGGCATTGTTTGTAAAATGTGCAATTATTGGCAACCATAAACTGCCGCTCCAGACAAGTAAATAGCCGAAAAAAGCGCCGAGCAACATGCGTGGAAAAAATCCGTAAAATTGTAAATGTATAGCGCTAAACACAAATGCCGCTATCCATATCCCGGCGATTGCACTGCGCCATTCTGTCAGCAGTTTTTGAATTGTGCCCCGAAAAAACAGCTCTTCGCCCAAAGCCGGAATCATGGCGATTAAAAGAATATTAAACAGCAACCCATCGATGGAGTGAATATTCAACATTTTTTCGGTCAGAGCAGCTGCTTGCGCTTCCGAATTTTTCATCCAGGTTTCGACAGGCGCTAAAAAATCAGGCAAAGCCATTTGTTGGTTCAGCAATGTGATCAGATTGATAAACGGAATAGCCACAATCATTAAAACCACAACAAGCAAAATTGACGACAGCTTGAGTTTTGTTGTCAATTGGAGGTAATGCAATGGCTTTTCGCTCCACAAAAAAGCCAGCGTCAAAGGCGGAACGACAAACATTCCGACCGACTGGATCAACTGCATAATTTTCAGGTTTCGTATGTCACTCATGTCGTTGTTTGTGGCTAAACCGACAATCAACAGGGTAAAAAGTAAAACGAAAATAAGAACAACAATCAATTGCAATATCTTCGAAAAAGCTCCCGATTCTTTAAAAATTCCTTTTATCATTTCATTGTAAAAATATTTTGTGATGGCATTTAGCAAAAAAAACTCCTATTGTCTTTATGACAACAGAAGTTTTTCTTTGTTTGATTTTAAAGGAATTAAGCTCTTGGTCTTGCTTCTTTTACTACCATGGTGCGACCATCGAATTCTGCGCCGTTCAATTCTTCGATTACTTTTGCTGCAGCTGTATCATCAGCCATTTCAACAAATGCAAATCCTTTTGATTTTCCGGTTTCGCGGTCTTTGATAATTTTGCAAGAGTCTACTTTTCCATACTCTTCCATAACCCCTTGAAGGTCGTTTTCGCGAACTTTGTAACTTAAGTTACCTACGTAAATGTTCATAAAATAAAATAAAAAAATGAATAAATTATTGTTTCAAGAACAGCATAAACAAACGAGGGTTAAAAGGAATCTGTTCAAGGGAAGAAGAGATAGGAATAACCATGCGAAAGAAATACAGTATCTTAACGGCTACAAAGGAAGTCAATTATTTTTGATTGCACAACAAAAAGTGTAAAAATATTTGAATAATAATAAAATATGTTCATTTTTTAGCAATTTTCCGCCCGATTAAGAAGAAGTTATTACAATTCGATTGATAGTTAATTGGGTAATCGAAATAATAACTTGATTATGATTGGATAATAAACGCAAATATTTAATATGCGTTTGAAGGATAAAACCGTCCGGACTCTTCAAGCGGTCAGGCAGCTATCGCAATAAATATGGAACGAAACGTTAAGCCCTTACTTGCCCTTCGCCCTTTACCATCCATTTGTACGAACAAAGTTCGGCCAATGCCATCGGCCCGCGGGCATGAAGTTTTTGCGTGCTGATACCGATTTCGGCGCCCAGTCCAAATTGCGCCCCATCGGTAAAGGCTGTCGACACGTTGGTGTAAACACAGGCGGCATCTACCATTCTGTCGAATAAGCTTATGTTCCGTTCATCTTCACTCACGATACATTCGCTGTGTTTCGAGCTATGAATTGAAATGTGATCAATGGCTTCCTGAATGGTTGAAACGGTTTTAACCGACATTTTATAATCCAGAAACTCTATGCCGAAGCTTTCGTCGGTAGCCTTTTGTAACAACGCTTCGGGATATTTGCCTGTTAATGCGGCATAAGCTTTATCGTCGGCATAAATAATTACATTTTTTGTTGCCAGCTTTTCGCATAAAAAAGGTAAATCCGCCAACCTTTTCTCGTTTATCACCAAGCAATCCAGCGCATTACACACGCTTACGCGCCGGGTTTTGGCATTGAAAATAATATTCTTTCCCTTATCCAAGTCTCCATATTCATCAAAATAAGTATGGCAAATACCGGCTCCGGTTTCGATAACGGGAATGCGTGAATTGTCGCGCACAAATTCAATCAGCCCTTTGCCCCCGCGCGGAATTATCACATCGACAAAACCAACGGCGTTCATCAACTCGGCTGTAGCTTCACGTCCGGCAGGAAGCAGGGTTACTATGTTTTTATCCAATCCGAATTTATCCAACACCGATTGAATCACTTTCACGATAGCAACATTCGATTTATACGCATCGGTTCCACCTTTCAGCACACAGGTATTGCCCGATTTCAGGCAAAGTGAAAAAACATCGAAACTCACGTTCGGGCGGGCTTCGTAAACAATTCCCACCACGCCAAAAGGGACAGTGATTTTTGATATCCGCAACCCATTGGGTCGCTTCATCTCCATCAGTTTTTTTCCAAGTGGCGAAGGCAAGGAGGCAACATTGCGGATGTCGGCGGCAATTCCCTCAATACGTTCACGGCTCAGCAAAAGCCTGTCGTACACCGGATTCGACTTATCCAAGGTAGCCAGATCTTTAGCATTTTCCGCTATAATTTCGTCCGATTTGAAGACCGCTTCACTGGCCAATGCCAATAAAACCTGGTCGATTGTGTCGTCGCTAACGAGATGGAGCGTTCGTGAGGCGGCAAGTGCAGCCTGTTTCCAGTTGCCGGTCGTTGATTGTAAGTTCATCGTAAAAACTATGTGGTATTAATTATTTTTCAGCCAGTTAATATATTGTTTCAAAACATCCTTTATATCAATAAAATCAGTTTTCTTGTCTAATTGTTCAATAAAGCGCGAATCGAAATCATAGTCGGCAAGTAAATTTTGCAGGTTTCTGTATTTCTTGCTTTTTTCAACTTTCACAATACCTTTCGATTCGCTGTACAAATAATAAACTGCGAATTTCAGCCACTTGTCAGGGATACTTATCAATCCGTTGTTAGGATCGATAAGCACATTGCGATAAAGTTGATAATTGTTGTCGCGATATATCAGGCACAGGAATTGATTACGTTGTTTTTCGCTTGTAACTATACTTTTGAAATTCAGCGTGAACCGGTTAAAAATATATTGAGTCGATTTATAATGAAATGCAAACCCCTGAAGCGATTCGGGATAGTAAATAGCAAACTTCGTTTCGTCATCGGCTTTAAAAGTTACTCCGAAATAATAAGTTTCGGCTTCGATTCCCGTTAGGTTGTATGCTCCGGATATTTTACCGAAAGAGCTGACTTTTATTGTGCCCCAAACGGTGTCGGCATTATTTTTTATGATATAACCCGGCACATTGCCTGCCGTCAAAAAGCCGGACAATGTTAATGTTGTTATAACAATATATGTTCTTAAATTCTTCAATGTTTAGCGTTGTTTTTACAGTTCTTCAATAATTCTTTCGATAAATTCACTGCTTTTGTTCTCAAAATCAAGTTGAAGTTGCTCCAGATACATTTCCACGAATTGAGAAGAAGAAACCTTGAAATTTCTATAGGGCGATTCAAAATTATAAATGTACTTTTCTTTTTTCAGTTCAATATTATCCTTCATTATCCGGTACGACATTGAAAGTGTTTGTCCGTCAGGGTAAACCGTTTCGGAAAAATTGTATGTATAAAATACCAGGCCATAAATTACATTCCCGCTGTTTGAATACACAAAACGTGAAGGAACTTTTTCGAGACTGATTTCGATCCTTTTGTCGCCCAAATGTTTTTGCAATTGGAATTCGACTGCTGTTTCCTGTAGAATGCCGGCAAATACATTGGCAAAATACTGGTTTTTTATCTCGCAACTCATCGAATTTTTCCAAACCCAAAAAATAACGGCAGGGATAAAAAAAGATTTACCCTTTTTTACATTTACCAACGAATCCGATTCCGCCAACGAATCCATCTTCAGGGTCAGATAGCTGGTATTATAAAATTTTGTTTCAGGTATTCCACTTTCGATTTTACTTTTTACAATTTTTGTTAATTGTTTAGTGGACATACAACCCGAAAAAAACAAAACCAATATAAAAACAAAACCAAATTGTTTAGGTGATTTGAACAACATTTTTTCGTTAGTTTTAAACGGTTTACTTTATGGTAAAATATTTATTCAAGATATAAATAATCGCAATGGATCAATGGCTTTTGATTTTTTTTACCTGCAATTTCCCGGGCTTTATTGCTGTCGTATTGCGCTTTGCCTACTCCGAGAGCACGGCCGGCATGATCAATAATTTTTACAATATCATCTTTCTCAAATTCACCCGTAATTCCGGTAACGCCAACCGGCAAAAGACTTACCGCTTTTTCGCCGGTCAAAGCCAATGCAGCGTTTTCGTTCACATGAATTTCGCCCTTGGCAAAGCCTTCGCTGTGTGCTATCCATTTTTTAACACTCGAAACTTCTTCGGTCGAAGCCACAAAACGGGTGCAAACCACATCGTCTTTTTTATCGAGTAAGCGTACTAATATATTGTCAATCTTGCCATTGGCAATAAAAACATCGATGCCCTCATCAGCAATCTTTCGGGCAATGGCTGTTTTTGTACTCATCCCTCCACGGCCGAAAGTGGATTTAGTGGTCTGGATAAAATCCGAAATATTCTGTCCTTTTTCTATTTGACGAATCACTTTCGACTCAGGATTTAAAGGCGAGCCATTGAAAATTCCATCAATATTACTCAAAATAACCAAAGCTTCCATGTCCATCATCGAGGCAATTAAACCCGAAAGTTCATCATTGTCCGTAAACATCAACTCCGAAACGGAAACTGTATCATTCTCATTGACAATGGGAATTACTTTGTTGTCGAGCATTACCTGCATGCAATTCCGTTGGTTGAGATAATGCCGCCGGCTACCGAAATTTTCTTTCATCGTAAGTACCTGGCCGACCGTAATACCGTGGTCGCGAAACAAATCCCAGTAATGGTTAATCAATTTAGCTTGTCCGACTGCCGAAAAAAGCTGGCGCTGATCCACTACATCCATTTTTTTGTTAATGCCCATAATACTACGACCCGAAGCCACTGCGCCCGACGAAATCATAACAATTTCAACCCCTTTTTTATGCAAAACGGCTATCTGATCGACTAATGCCGACATGCGTGTAATATCCAGCGTACCGTCCTGACGGGTTAATACGTTGCTGCCGATTTTCACTGCTATTTTTTTAAATCTTAAAGACATCTCTTTTCGCTTTTTTATTTAAAATAATCCAAAACACAGGGCTCTCAAAAAACATCCAAACTCTTATTTCTCGTTATAAATTACGTTTAAAAGAGTCGTCCCAACTGCAAACAGCGTATTTTTATCAATATTCTCCATGGTGTCGTTTGTTGTATGCCAATAGTCGCCGAAACCATGCTCCGAATTCGGATTGTACTGAATAATATCTATGCTTGGAATATCTGCAACTTTGTTTACATATAAATGATCGTCAGTAATTCCACCTCCTTGTTTATCGACAAAATATTGCCCAAAGCCAAGTTTAGACGCCGTTGTCCAAACTTTATTTACCACATGCGAAGCATAATACATCGAAATTTGTTCTTTATAAAACGTTGCACCCGGAGCGCCAACCATATCTAACAAAATGCCATACTTTGCTTTATAATCCGGTACATGCTGGTTTTTTGCCCAATATTGCGTCCCCAGGCACCACGAATCCTCTGAATTTCCCGTAAAACTTTCGGGAGCTCCGTAATCTTCTGCATCGAAAAAAATAATATCTACTCCTACTTTCGGCTTATTTAGCCCCAACTGTCTGGCCATTTCCAATAATATACCCACGCCGCTCGCACCATCATTCGCTCCCGGAACGGGCTTGTCATGGTTTGCCGGATTCGGGTCATGGTCGCTCCACGGACGCGTATCCCAATGCGCAAAAAGCAAAATACGTGTTTCGTTCTCAGGATTGAAAGAAGCTATAATATTCACTGCATGCAGTATTTTCCCATCAAAGGCTTCTAAGTCGGTACGCTGTTCAACAACTGTCGCACCAAATTGCTTTAAAGTAGCCGACAAGTATCCGGCACAAAGCTTATGTCCGGAAGTATTGGGAACCCTGGGCCCGAACGCAACCTGTGTTTTTACATACTGATAGGCAGAGTCGGCATTAAAAGAAGGTATCTTCAACACTTCGGCAGTTTCCTGGGTTTTTACTGCCTGTTTACATCCGCATAACACAATAACCGAAAATAATAGAATGTATATTTTTTTCATATTTAATCAAATGAACAACAAAGATATGAATAATTACTTTTGATTTGATGAATTTTAACCGATTCTCGTAATTAAAAGACTTTTTCAAATCAAATCAGTATAAATGAGATTATAATTCTGCTTTTTTAGCAAAATCTTTTATCTTTGCAGACCAAACTTAAACTTATTTTTTGTTTCCAAGAAAAAAAATAAAAAATCTAAATTTAATAATTTTTAAAAATCAACGAACAATAATTATATATTCGTTGATTTGCAGGCGTTTGAACTTATTTCTTCAATCATTCATAAGAAGTTAAAATAAAAAAACAACAAAAAACAGGTTGTAAAACATATTTTTTGACTTGTTTGCTTCAATATTTCGATGTTTCTTTGCAACCGTTAACTAAACAACACAATCTTTTTTATACCTTAAAAAACTAATACCTATTGAAACGCGAGACTTTGTGAAAAGTCTCGCGTTTTTTATATTCCTACCTAATATTTATTGCTCAAATTTTTATATTTGTGCATAAAAAGGTTGTGGTTTCGATAAAAACTGCTAATTTTGCGAGGTTTTACTCAAAAACAAGGAGACGATCGGAAGAAAGAATCAGGATAAAATTATTAACCATAAATAATATATAAATGAGTTTTAATATTGTAGTGCTTGCCAAGCAAGTGCCCGACACGCGCAATGTGGGAAAAGATGCCATGAAAGCCGATGGAACGGTAAACCGTGCCGCGCTTCCCGCCATTTACAATCCCGAAGACCTCAACGCGCTCGAACAGGCATTACGCTTGAAATCAAAAATCGAAGGTGCAACTGTTTATGTGCTGACTATGGGTCCAGCCCGTGCAGCCGAAATTATCCGTGAAAGCATGTATCGTGGCGCCGATGGCGGTTACCTGCTGAGCGGTCGCGAATTCGCCGGTTCGGACACCCTCGCTACTTCTTATGCGCTGGCATGTGCCATCCGCAAAATGGGCAAAGTGGATATCATTATTTGCGGTCGTCAGGCAATTGATGGCGATACAGCACAAGTAGGTCCACAGGTTGCCGAAAAATTAGGTTTACCTCAAATTACTTATGCCGAGGAAATTATTGATTGCTCCGATAACAAAATCATTGTAAAACGTCGCCTCGAACGTGGTGTTGAAGTGGTGAAAGGTTCACTACCCATGGTCGTTACAGTGAATGGTTCGGCTGCTCCCTGCCGTCCGCGTCACGCCAAACTTACCCTCAAATACAAACATGCCGCCACTCCTACCGAAAAACAGGAATCAGGTTCGGATTATACCGATTTGTACAGCTCACATCCTTATTTAAATATTACCGAATGGGGCGTAAACGATATCGAACATGATATTCAATGGCTCGGACTTTCAGGTTCACCAACCAAAGTGAAACAAATTGAAAGTGTGGTATTTACTGCCAAAGAAAGTAAGCGTATGAACGCTTCTGATGTGGAAATAGAAAATTTAATGAAAGAATTAATCGCGAACCACACTATTGGGTAACTCCTCTCTAAATCTCCCCGAAGGGGGAGACTTTACTAAGACCGTAATTTTATAACTAAAAATTCAAAAACAGCATTTCTGACTTCTCCCTTTGGGGGACTGAGGGGGCTTGGTAATTAATTATATGAATAACATAATTGTATATCTCGAAATAGAAGACGGCATCGTGGGCGATGTTAGTCTCGAACTGCTCACCAAAGGTCGCACTTTGGCCGATCAGCTCAAATGCAAACTCGAAGCGGTAGCTGCCGGCTATCAGCTCGACAGGATCGGCGGGCAGGTTTTTCCTTACGGCGTTGATACGCTCTACTTAGCCGACGACAAACGGCTGGCTCCTTACACCACATTACCGCATACCTCGTTGCTGGTCACTCTTTTTAAAGAAGAAAAACCACAAATTGCTTTAATGGGAGCTACTTCCATTGGTCGTGATTTAGGTCCGCGCGTTTCTTCGGCTTTGTTCAGCGGTTTGACTGCCGATTGTACTTCGCTCGAAATTGGAACTTACGAGGACAAAAAACAAGGTAAAGTTTATGAAAATCTGCTGTATCAGATTCGTCCTGCTTTTGGCGGAAACATCGTTGCAACTATTGTGAATCCCGATTGCCGCCCGCAAATGGCAACCGTTCGCGAAGGGGTGATGAAAAAAGAAATCCGCGACGCTAAATTCGTTGGGAAAACAAAAAAACTGGAAGTTGCTAAATACGTTTCAGATACCGATTTTGTGCTTGAAGTCATCGAACGTCATATCGAAAAATCGAAAGTAAACCTGAAAGCCGCGCCGATTATTGTGTCAGGCGGTTATGGAATGGGAAGCGCTGAAAACTTTAAAATGCTTTACGATCTGGCTGCCGTACTCGGTGGTGAAGTTGGCGCCTCACGTGCAGCTGTCGACTCAGGCATGGCCGAGCACGAACGTCAAATCGGACAAACCGGAACCACGGTTCGCCCCAAACTGTACATCGCCTGCGGTATTTCAGGTCAGATTCAACACATTGCCGGTATGCAGGAAAGTGCCATGATCATTGCCATCAACAACGATCCTCATGCTCCTATCAACCATATTGCCG
Source organism: Bacteroidales bacterium (assembly GCA_021371875.1). GTDB lineage: Bacteria > Bacteroidota > Bacteroidia > Bacteroidales > Paludibacteraceae > Paludibacter. Next base: position 6,387 of record JAJFVH010000190.1, on the reverse strand, counting down.
ACTATGTAATCACCGGTACGGTTGAGGATGTGATTCCGAAAATGATTCAATATTATAAGAAAAACAGTAAGTAAAGCCCCTCTAAATCTCCCCGAAGGGAGACTTTAAGAATGCTCATTTTTTTAGTGTAACCATTTAAAAAGTGCTTCTGAATTCCCCTTTTGGGGGACTAAGGGAGCTAACAAATATTATGAACTACTTCAGTAACAATCCGGCGTTAAAGTTCCAGTTATCGCATCCGTTGATGCAAAAAATCGTAACGCTTAAAGAGCAGAACTTTGCCGACAAAGATAAATATGATTATGCATCACGTGATTTCGAGGATGCAATTGATAATTACGAAAAAGTATTGGAAATTATCGGTGAGATTTGTGCCGAAGTGATTGCTCCCAATGCCGAAAGCGTTGACCACGACGGTCCGCTGGTATTGAATAACCGCGTTCAATATGCCCGCGGAACGCAGGAGAATCATGACGCACTGGCTCAGGCGGGACTTTATGGTATGGCATTGCCCCGCCAGTATGGCGGTTTGAATTTTTCGATGATTCCTTACGTGATGGGGGGTGAAATGGTGTCGCGTGCCGATGCCGGTTTTGCCAATATTTGGGGATTGCAGGACTGCGCCGAAACCATTGCCGAGTTTGCCGATGAAGAAATCAAAGCAGAATTCCTGCCACGCGTTTGCGAAGGACAAACCTGCTCGATGGACTTGACTGAGCCTGATGCAGGTTCGGATTTACAAGCTGTTCAGTTGAAAGCCACTTACAGCGAAAAAGATGGTATCTGGTATCTGAACGGCGTAAAACGTTTTATCACAAACGGCGATGCTCAAATTAAACTCGTATTGGCGCGTTCGGAAGAAGGAACAAACGATGGACGCGGATTATCGTATTTCATAGCCGACAACAAACACGACGATACAGTTAAAGTGCGTCGTATCGAAAATAAACTCGGCATCAAAGGTTCGCCGACCTGCGAACTTGTTTTCACCAACACCCCTGCCAAATTAGTGGGTGTACGCCGCATGGGCCTGATCAAATACGTGATGTCGCTGATGAACGGTGCACGTTTAGGCGTTGGCGCTCAATCGGTAGGTGTTTCGCAAGCGGCTTACGACGAAGCCATTGCTTATGCCCGCGACCGCCGTCAGTTCGGTAAAGCCATTATCGAATTTCCTGCCGTTTACGAAATGGTGTCGATGATGAAAGCCAAACTCGATGCAACACGCGCTTTGCTTTACGAAACAACCCGCTTTGTGGATGTTTATAAAGCTTACGAAAGCCTTGAAGCTACGCGTAAACTGACTCCCGAAGAAAAAGCGGATTATAAGGAATTCCAACGACTTGCCGATGCATTTACGCCAATGCTGAAAATGTTTTCGAGCGAATTTGCCAATCAGAATGCCTATGATTCCATTCAGGTACACGGCGGTTCGGGCTTTATGAAAGATTATGCCTGCGAACGAATTTACCGCGATGCACGTATCCTGACTATTTACGAAGGAACATCCCAATTGCAGGTTGTGGCAGCCATCCGCCACGTAACGACCGGTTCGTATCTGAAACAAATCCGTCATTACGAAACACAACCTATTAATCCCGAATTTGATTCGTTACGCAAACGCCTGATGAGCATGACTACCTTGTACGAGAATTCGGTGACGCGCGTTACTGAAACAAAAAATCAGGAATACCTCGATTTTCAGGCACGCCGTTTAGTGGAAATGGCAGGACATATCATCATGAGCTACCTGTTGATTCTCGATGCGACACGCGATAAAGAAGATTTGTTCCGCAAATCGGCTGAGATATATCTTAAATTTGCCGAAGTGGAAGTGCGTAAACATGCTACTTACATCAAAACTTTCGAGGTAGAAAGCGTGGACGTGTATAAGGTGCAGTAGAGATATTCTTACTTCTCTCGACCTCCAACCGCCCTTTGGAGTCAGTTGCCTTCTCCTTGAGGTGAAGGAAAAAGGAATTGAGAAGATAGCCAGGAGGGGGAATAATAAAAAAGCCCGTGAAAATTTTCAGGGCTTTTTTATTGAAAATGTACTTTTTAATTAAAGGGCTGTACGCTTATTTGCAGAATAAACAATTTTTAGGGCATAAGCTCTACGCAACGATTGTTTAATATCGTTTATTACGCCCATTTTAGTGTCTTTATCTGCTTTAATCGAAACGGTCATTAAATTTTGATCGTTTTCGTTCATTGCACTACGTTCGCTTACAATAAACTCTTCCAGTTCGTTAACATCAGCAAAGGCATCGCCAAGCTGAATACGAGTTTCAGACCCAAAGGCTTTTTTGTATTGATCCATTGGTTTCCCAACATATACGTAACGTGTTAACGATTTGTTTTCCAACTTCGTTACTTCAGTCGCCATAGGAGGTGATACCCTTACTTTAAATGTAACTTCTTTCATGGTAGTAACTGCCATAAAAAAGAACAGGAACATGAAAATAATATCGGGTAATGAAGAGGTAGCTAACGCCGGCGTTTCTCTGTCTTTATCTTTTCTGATTTGTGCCATTACTTTACTCCTCCATAATTTTTTGGTTCAGCTTCCGAAATTTTTTGCGGATATGCAGTCTGAACAGCTTTTTGCTGTTCTTCATCAAGATCATCATAAATTTTACCGAATTTTTCTCGCGATAATTCGTTACGAAGCTCATTGTATGCTGCCACTAATTCATTTTGCACATCGATATATACCTGATATTGTGTATCGACATCATTTTGAAGCGAGATAACATGATCTTTTGTAATTTCCATTGGACCGATTAATGGTATATCTACCAAAGTTTTTACCGGTAAATTATCCTGATTAGCGTCGTTTTTGATAAACTCTTTCGCTTTTTCGCGTAACCCACGTATATCCATTAATTCTCCTTGTACCATCAATTGGTTCTGGCTGTTCACCTTAACAATAAAAAGATTTCGTTTGTTAATGTCAACAGGAGGTACAACCTGGTCTTTCGGAAGAGGAGGCGGCAGCCTTCTCGACAAACCCGTGGTTGAACCCATTGATGTGGTTACAAGGAAGAAAATCAAGAGCAAAAACGCGATGTCAGCCATCGAGCTTGAGTTAATCTCGCTGGTTTTTCTTTTTTTCTTTCCCATGATAAAAATAATTCTAACTGAGTTTTATTGCTCGTTTTATTTCATTTTTGTATAAATCCCTGCTCCTGCAATGGTACCAATAATACCGATAAATAAGGCATATATCGCATATATAATCATATCGGTGAATTGAGCCCAAGCTCCTTGGTTTTCTGTCCCTTCGTATCCGATAATAGAGATTTTGTCGGGACTCCCCAAGAACCAGGCTATTACAAAAATAACGACGAATATTGCCATTGGAATCAGTGATTTTAAACCCGCAGCAGGATTTTCAACCAGTTTTTTTACAAAACCCACAAGAGTGAGTATTAAAGTAATTCCAATTGTAAGCGCTATTAAAAAGTAACACCAATATAAGAGTGGTTCGGTAAATTTGGGAACGGTTAAAGCGTCCCCACCGACGGTTATCGATTCTGCATTTCCCCCGACGTATATCAGCACAACCAATAAAGCTGATACCAGGCCCAGTAGCAAAATTGTTATTCTGGAAATTTTTTCAATTAATTTTGACATATCAAGATTTTTTTCAGATTATTTTTTCGAATGTTTTACAATGATATCAAGCAAAGAGATAGAAGCATCTTCCATGTCGTTTGTCATCGATTCAATCAATGTAAGGATGTAATTAAAGAATACCTGAAGAATCATGGCAACGATAAGACCGAATACAGTTGTTAAAAGGGCTACTTTCATACCGCCGGCTACAATTGTTGCAGAAATATCGCCAACTTGTTGGATTTTATCGAATGCCTGGATCATACCTACTACAGTTCCCAAGAATCCTAAACTTGGAGAAAGTGTAATGAAAAGAGAAATCCATGTAAGATTCTTTTCTAACAATCCAAGTTGAACGCCACCATAAGAAGCTACCGATTTTTCTACTACATCGATACCTTCATCGAAACGAGATAGTCCCTGGTAGAAAATAGAAGCAACAGGACCGCGTGTGTTGCGGCAAACTTCCAAAGCAGCATTTACGCCGCCTTTTTCCCAAGCTTCGTCGATGTTTGTCAACAATTTCTTTGTGTTTGTTGAGGAAAGACTTAAATACAGAATACGTTCGATACAAAGCGCCAAACCTACGATCAAACAGAATGCGATTGGAGCCATCCAGCCGGCGCCCCCTTCAATAAATTTTTGTTTCAGCGCTTTGTGCATACCACCTCCTTCAGCAGGAGCGGCTGCTGTTTCGTCTGTAACCTGTGTTGAATCTGTTACTGCGGCAGCTGAATCAGTTGCTGCTACTTGAGCGGTTGCAGTAGAATCTTGCGCTACTACATTCAAAGTGCTTCCAAAATTGAAGATCGCTACGATTGATAAGATTGCAAATACCTTTTTCATTTTACTTTTTTTTAAAGATTTCTAATTTTTGTTTTTATTTTATTTATTTTAATTCCCTTGATATCAGAAATATGCGGAGAGGAAGAGATTCGAACTCTCGATACGATTCCACACCGTATATACGCTTTCCAGGCGTACCTCTTCAACCACTCGAGCACCTCTCCAAATCGGGGCGAAGTTAAGAAAAAATTATGAATTACAATATATTTATTCAAAATTGTGTACAACAAATTTCTTTTTTTGCTTTTTTATACCAACTTTTTAGCCATTAATGCAGCTTTTTAAACAAATTGTAAGCATTTTGTGTTGTTATTTCAATTATTTCGTCCTTCTCCATCGTATAAACGGAAGCTAATTTTTCACACACAAGATTCAGGTACGCACTTTCGTTTCGCTTGCCACGAAATGGAGCGGGGGTAAGATAAGGTGCGTCTGTTTCCAACAGGATATGTTTCGGCTCTATTTTTTCAATTGTCGATGAAAGTCCTGAATTCTTAAAAGTCACTATTCCGTTTATTCCCAATAAAAAACCACCAAAGTTTATGATTTCTATTGCATCATCAATTGAACCCGTAAAACTGTGAAAAACTCCTGTCAACCCTTTTCCCCGGTATGACTCAAGCACATTCATTGTTTCCCTGAACGAATCGCGGACATGAATAATTATCGGAAGTTTGTATTCCAATGCCCAGTCAAGTTGTTGCCGAAGAGCTGTTATTTGTTCGTTCAAAAAGTGATTGTCCCAGTATAAATCGATGCCGATTTCACCAATAGCGATATAATCTCTGCGTTCAAGTTCTGATTTTATTGTGTTTAATTCCGAAAGATAATTCCCATTGACACTCGTGGGGTGTAATCCGATAGTAGCAGAACAGTAACCCGGATATGCTGTTTCTAACGACAACATGCGTGGCAAAGATTCGCTATCGACGTTAGGGAGTATGATCCGCTTTATGCCGGTGTCCTTTGCTCTTTGAATGACTTCAGCTCGATCGTCGTCAAATTCTTCGGAATAAATATGTGAATGAGTATCTATCATAGAAGCTCCCCTAAATCCCCTGACAGGGGACTTCTTTAATACTTTTGTTTAATATAATCATGATATAGAACTTCATCTTAATGTCTCCTTTGGGGCTCTATTCCCATTCAATGGTTGCAGGCGGCTTGGAGCTGATGTCGTACACCACACGGTTTACCCCTTTAACCTTATTGATAATTTCGTTCGACATTTTTGCTAAAAACTCATAAGGCAGTTGTGCCCAATCGGCCGTCATGGCATCGGTGGAAGTAACGGCACGTAAGGCAACGGCATTTTCATAAGTGCGTTCATCGCCCATAACGCCGACCGACTGAATAGGGAGTAAAATGACGCCTGCCTGCCAAACTTTGTCGTAGAGGTTCCATTCGCGGAGTCCGTTGATAAAAATGTCATCGGCTTCCTGTAGAATGCGCACTTTTTCGGCAGTGATATCGCCAAGGATGCGTACAGCCAGTCCCGGCCCTGGGAACGGCTGACGTTTGATGAGATGATGCATCATGCCTAATTCGGTGCCCACTTTACGCACTTCATCTTTGAAAAGCAGACGAAGCGGCTCGCAAAGTTTCAGTTTCATTTTGTCGGGAAGGCCGCCTACATTGTGGTGCGATTTAATAATAGTGCCGGTGATGGAGAGCGATTCGATAATGTCGGGATAAATTGTGCCCTGCGCCAACCATTTCACATCTTCAATTTTATGAGCTTCCTTGTCGAAAACATCAATAAACCCTGCGCCAATTATTTTTCGTTTCTTCTCAGGGTCGGAAACGCCTTCGAGCATTTTATAAAAATATTCTTTGGCATTTACGCCTATCACATTCAGTCCGAGGTGTTCGTAATCCTTAATCACGTTTTCGAACTCGTTTTTTCGCAATAAGCCATGATCG
>JAJFVH010000182.1 GCA_021371875.1 Bacteroidales bacterium | reverse complement strand
GGTAGAGCTGAGCAAACAAATAGTAAAATTGCTAAGATTCAACGTATGGCGCAAGGATATCATAACTTCGATAACCTGAGAGCTGCTATACTCTTTTTCAATGGAAATTTATCCTTGTTTCACACGATTAACGATTAAACCCTTTTTTTGGGGGTTTCCATAAGATTAATAAAAAATTTATACTTGATTAAAAATTAAAAGTTATTACTAAAAAATGTAGTCATTTGATATGATAATTCAGGCTACAAAAAAACATACGAAGTTAAGCATTATGCATATAGTTTGCTTTTTATTTAATCTAAATTAAACTGTTTAATAGGATTAAACAGACAAGACGCTTAGCTTACAACTATGTATATTTAAAAACATTAATCTATTTTCTCAAACTTAAAACTATGAAAAAGATTCCAACATGTTTTGTGTTTGATTGAATATGAATTTTTTGCTCATGCAGATTGTTCGCTTGTTAAAAAACACTAATGCCAAGCTAACAAAAAATGATTAATAATGCTTTCGGTTAAAGCATAAGTAACAAAGAAAAACTTAAACATATAATTTCCTTGCTATTATATTAATAAATTAATGAGGAGTTGTCTGCGGAATGGGGTGGAGTTTATTTGACCTAAACCAGAAGTTTACGCAGATTGTAGAGGTAATAGCCCTCAAGTTTTTTTTGAGCTATATTTTTAAGGAAAGCAATGGTTGAGTTATCTAACTTCTTTTGCGTAAGTTGAGAATGAAACAGAATTCTTAATAAAAAATAATCTTTAAAATCATGAATGTTCTGTAAACTAAATCCATTGAAGTTGTGAGATTGTTCGTAACACAAATCAGAAAAAGGCAAATTCTTGGCTTCACAAAAAAAACGTTCTTGAACAATATTGGTCGAACTCAAATCCTTTTGTGATCTGTCAGTTTTTGTTGAGTCTATTGTCAGAAAGGTGCTAAGAAGTATAGAAATAAACACTCCTACAAGCAGCATCAAAGAAATATATCGCTTACAAATTTTCACTTGAAAAAAGATTGTTTATTTATTTATATTATGTGTAATCTGTTAGGAAAAAATTGGTTTTGCTTTACCATTAATAAAAGAAGGCAAAATAGTTTTTGGTGTTATAAAAGTTATTTTTGCGCTGACAAAATTCTATTCTCAAACCAAATAATTCCTACAATAAAATAAAAATTAAAACAGATTGAAAATGAAGTAACATTTTGTCAGAGAATTAAAAAATATACTAATACCTTTTTTATGCTTGAAACTTTGGCAGGAGGACAAAACTTATAGATATTAACCTATCAATCTATTAATTTCGTTTCCTATTCAAAAAAAACGGTACAAAAGTAGTAAATAGTAATGACATCCAGTATCCCTTAAGCTATTTTAATGAAAATTTATAGTTGTTCGTTTTTATACGTAAGGACACATTCTTGTTTGCTATAATCTCAGGATTTTACCACCAATTAAACATTTATGTGTCAATAAATTCTGGTAATTTCTGTACTTGAATTTGTTCGATTTATCAAAGGAACTGTTTCAACAAGAACATTACTCGTATCCAATCCATATGCTTTGGAATCATGAATCTCAATACGCTTTATGATGTTGTAAAGATTCATAATTGTATCTTCTTTAAATTTCAGACTTTGAATATGGTTATATATTCTGTGAATGATAATAAATCGAAAATCACCAGGTATATTGTGTTTTTTTAACGACGGATAATTACTCGTAATATCAAATTCGCCATTATCAGATAAATTATTGATAATTTGCCTGAAATAAACATTAATTAATGGTTGTACCTGAAATCCGATTTTTAAATCAATACGATACAAAGTCTCTGAAATCAATGTATCAAATTTATATTCCAATGTAGTTGGTTCATCTACGTAGTCCAAATGCAAAATCCAGTAATAATCGGCTCTTTTGGGTTGTTTATTAATAATGGAATAAATAATTTTACTTTCAATATCCGTTCTATAGTTGGCTTTACTCAAGTATATAAGATTAGTGGAATATTTGGGAATACTTATATCATTTTTAATGTCCGAAATAATATTGTAATAATTCTCAATCTTCAAAAACTGCATTTGTCTGTTTTTAATTTTCCGTGCATTGTACCAAATATACATAATTAAGCTCAAAACTCCCGCTAATAAAAGAGTAACCCAACCTCCGTGGGTAAACTTAAACAGATTGGCTATAAAAAATAGTGATTCTAAAACAAAAAACAACATTAAAAAAGGCAGTATATAAATCCGACGTTTTTTGTCCTGCTTAATATAAAAATTTAACAGTAAGGTTGTCATAAGCATTGTTATGGTAATTGAAAGTCCATACGCTGCCTCCATATTACTCGAAGTTCTAAAAAACAAAATCATCGCTGAGCACAACACAAACAAAGATGTGTTTACAAATGGAATATAAAGTTGCCCTTTTATTACCGTCGGATATTTTATTTTTTGTCTGGGCCAAAAATTCAGGCTCATTGCTTCACTGAAAATTGTAAATGATCCGCTTATCAGTGCCTGGCTTGCAATGACAGCAGCAATTGTTGCCATTACTATACCAAATATGAGGAAACTTTGAGGCATAATTGAATAAAATGGGTTCACCTTGTTGGTTATGTGTTCGCTATTCGAAAGAATCCAGGCTCCCTGACCTAAATAGTTCAATATAAGAGTTAACTTCACATATATCCAGCTTATTCGAATATTCTTTATTCCACAATGTCCCAGATCGGAATACAAAGCTTCAGCTCCGGTTGTACACAAAAAAACTGCCCCAAGAATCAAAAACCAGTTGGGATAGTTTATCAGAAGATGGATAGCATAATAAGGATTGAAGGCTTTCAAAACAGGCCAATAATCAGAAATACTCATTATGCCTAACACCCCAAGCATCCCAAACCAGATAACCATCAACGGGCCGAATGATTTTCCGATTACATTTGTGCCGAATTGCTGAATAAAAAAAAGAACAGAAATAATCAGGAGTGCTATTAAAATAACGGGAGTATCTGCATTTATTCCTTTCAAACCTTCCACAGCTGACAAAACAGTAATAGCCGGAGTTATTATTCCATCTGCTATTAATGTGGCTGCTCCGAAAATGGCTAACAGATATATGTATTTTTTTTTGTTTTTTCTTAAAAGTGCGTACAGGGCAAGAATTCCTCCTTCACCTTTATTGTCGGCTCTTAAAGTTATTAATACATATTTTATGGTGGTTTGAATAGTGAGGGTCCATATAATACAGGAAATAGACCCCAATATATAAGCAGAGTCGAAGTTTTCATTCGCTCCTAATATTGCCTTCATTACATACAGAGGAGATGTTCCTATATCTCCATAGACAATACCTAAAGTTACAATCAGTCCCCAAAAACTAAATTTATGCAGATTTTGAGGCTTTTTATTTCTCATCTAAATCACATTTTTTATACCAAGGCGCAAAAATACTACTTTTTATTGACCGACAATACAAGAAAGTGATTTTTTATCAGTTTACTCAAGAAAAGAAGAATTCCCTTTGGAATTCTTCTTTGTAAATTTCTACTAATCTAACTTCAATACCGCAAGAAAAGCTTTCTGAGGCACTTCAACCGAGCCAATCTGCTTCATGCGTTTCTTTCCTTTCTTCTGCTTTTCAAGTAATTTACGTTTCCGGGTAATATCGCCGCCGTAACATTTAGCCGTAACATCTTTCCGAACCGCCTTAATAGTTTCGCGTGCAATAATTTTGGCTCCAATGGCTCCCTGTATGGCAATATCGAATTGCTGGCGCGGGATAAGTTCTTTGAGTTTTTCGCACATGCGACGACCCAACGAAACAGCATTGTCAACATGAATAAGCGACGAAAGGGCATCGACCGGTTCGCCATTAAGCAAAATATCGAGTTTCACTAATTTGGACGGACGATAACCGTTGGTATGATAATCGAATGACGCATATCCTTTGGAAATACTTTTCAGCCGGTCGTAAAAATCGAATACAATTTCACCCAACGGCAAATCGTATATTAACTCCATACGGTTACCCGAAATATAATCCTGCTTGATCAACTCACCACGTTTGCCCAGGCAAAGCGTCATAATTTGTCCAATATAATCGGTTCGGGTAATGATAGATGCCCGGATATAAGGTTCTTCAATCCTGTCAATCATCACGATATCAGGGAGCCCGGCCGGATTATGGACTTCGATCAATTCATTTTTTTTGGTATAAACTTTATACGAAACGTTGGGAACAGTCGTGATCACGCTCATGTCAAATTCCCTGTCGAGGCGCTCCTGGATGATTTCCATGTGCAACATCCCCAAAAATCCGCAACGGAAACCAAAGCCCAAAGCAACCGACGATTCAGCTTCAAAAGTGAGTGAGGCATCATTCAATTGCAATTTTTCGATGGAAGCGCGTAAGTCTTCGAAATCTTCGGTTTCAATCGGATAAACGCCGGCAAAGACCATAGGTTTTACTTCCTGAAAACCTTCAATTGATTTAGGGCAAGGACGCTTTACATGGGTGATGGTGTCGCCCACTTTCACCTCTTTCGATGTTTTAATACCGGAAATAATGTATCCCACGTTGCCTGCACTCAGGGTTTTTGCGGGAGACATATCGAGTTTCAGAATGCCGATTTCTTCAGCATAATATTCTTTTTCGGTATTCACAAACTTAACTAAATCGCCTTTGTTGATAGTACCGTTTTCAATTTTGAAATAAGCAATGATGCCACGGAACGAATTAAATACCGAATCAAAAATCAAACATTGCAGAGGCGCTTCGGGGTCGCCTTTGGGAGCAGGAACACGTGAAACTATGGCTTCCAGAATTTCATCGACGCCCATACCCGTTTTTCCACTAGCACGGATAATTTCTTCAGGCTTGCAGCCAAGCAATTCCACAATCTGGTCTTCCACTTCTTCGGGCATGGCGCTGTCCATATCCATTTTATTCATCACGGGAATAATTTCCAAATCGTGTTCAATGGCCATGTAAAGATTGGAGATTGTTTGTGCCTGAATACCTTGCGTAGCATCAACAATCAGCAAAGCTCCTTCGCAAGCGGCAATAGAACGCGATACTTCGTACGAGAAATCAACGTGTCCCGGAGTGTCGATCAGGTTGAAAATATATTCTTCGCCATGTAAACGATAATTCATTTGTATGGCATGACTTTTAATGGTGATTCCACGTTCACGTTCCAGTTCCATGTTATCAAGCACCTGGGCTTGCATCTCTTTCCCTGCAACCGTATTGGTGAACTCCAACAAACGATCGGCTAAAGTACTCTTTCCGTGATCGATATGAGCGATAATACAAAAATTGCGGATATTATTCATTCGTAATTTTTCAATTTTATAATGGAGTGCAAAAATACAAAAAAACGAGCACACATCAAAACAGATATTATTTGGGTTATTTCTTTTTTTGAGGTGCTATGAAAAATAGTTTGCTATTCTATACAATGCAAAGTCTTTGTCTTTTATGCCATAATTATTAGAGACGAATCTATTAATTTTACCATTTAATCTTTCGGCCTTTGCATTAGTT
>JAJFVH010000165.1 GCA_021371875.1 Bacteroidales bacterium | reverse complement strand
CATTATCAGATAGGAAGTATAGCGGTAAGGGTGGTAAGTTTCGAACAGCAAACCATTAACAATGATTTTTGGGCGCGTAAAATTGAGCAGGCTTACCTGATGCGAAAATCAATCGGATTGGTTCGGGCCGAAAACAATACTTATCGCCTGATTCATGGCGAAGGCGACTTGTTGCCGGGCTTAATCGTTGATGTTTATGATGACACTGCTATTATGCAGGCACATTCGGTGGGGATACACGAAATACGCGAAATACTTGCCAAAGCTCTTGTTGCCAATGTACCCGAAGTGAGAAACGTGTATTATAAATCGGAAACAACTTTGCCTTTCAAAGCCGATATTTCGCCTGAGGACGGTTATTTGATGGGTAGCGATTCGAAAAAATATATCGGCATTGAAAACGGCTTGCAATTCCAGATGGATTGGTTGCGCGGGCAAAAAACAGGTTTTTTTGTCGATCAGCGCGAGAACCGGGCTTTGCTCGAACGTTATTCATCCGGAAAATCGGTGCTGAATATGTTTTGTTACACAGGAGGTTTTTCGGTTTATGCTATGCGGGGTGGGGCTACCCTTGTACATTCAGTCGATAGTTCGGCCAAAGCTGTTGAATTAACCGACAGAAATATAAATTTGAATTTTCCCGATGATCCGCGTCATAAGTCGTTTGCCGAAGATGCTTTCAAATACCTCAATAATCTGCATACACTCCAACAGCAATACGATTTAATTATTCTTGATCCTCCGGCATTTGCCAAACACCGCGAAGCGTTACGTAATGCCCTGAAAGGTTACAAACGTTTAAATGCCAAGGCATTTGAGCAAATTAAGCCGGGCGGTATTTTATTTACTTTTTCTTGTTCGCAGGTTGTTACCAGAGAGCAGTTCCGCTTGGCTGTGTTTAGCGCTGCCGCCGAAAGTAAACGCAATGTCCGTATTTTGCATCAATTGTCTCAACCGGCCGATCACCCCATTAATATCTATCATCCCGAAGGCGAATATCTGAAAGGGTTGGTACTTTGGGTGGAGTAGGAGTTGGGTAGTTTTGTTTTGCTTAATCAACTTTTTATCCCTTGATTTTATAAGTTTGATGAACATAAATAACAAAAAAATATTTTTTTTGACCGAATAATTTGATTTTTTAATTTCTATCATTATATTTGCAGTCTCAACACGATTATTAACCTCTAAAAATTTAATGCCTATTGTCGTAAGATTACTCTGAAATCCCTAAGTTTAGAAGTAATGAAAAATCTGAATCAATTAACCGATGATGAATTGGTAAAATTGTATGAAACAGGCAATAATGGTGCATTTGAAATTTTACTTTCGCGGTATAAATCAAAAGTTTACTCATATATTTATTTGATTGTACGGAATAAAGAGCTTACCGAAGATATTTTTCAGGACACTTTTATTAAAGCCATTGCCACCATTCAACAAGGTCGTTATGTCGAGTCGGGAAAATTTCTCGGCTGGGTAAACCGTATCGCCCATAATCTGATTATTGACTATTTCCGCCGCGAAAAGAATGAAAATACTTTTTCGGCTGATAGTGTGGACTACGATATAGTGAACAACGCCAAACTTTCGGAAAAAAGTGTGGAAGACACGCTTTCAAATGAACAGGTGCTCTCCGATGTGGTCAGATTAATTGACTATTTGCCCGCTTCGCAACAAAATGTGATTCGTATGCGCTTTTTTGAAGATTTGAGCTTCAAGGAAATTGCCGAAATAACAGATGTCAGCATCAATACCGCCCTTGGTCGTATGCGTTATGCGTTGCTGAATATGCGTCGCATTGCCGCAGAACATGATGTTTATCTCGAAATAAAATAATCATTTGTCCGGTCAACGTCTTTGAAAGAAGTGAAGCTGGCTTTTACCTGAATGTATTATTTTACAGAAAAAATTAATGGGAATATAATTTTTTGCCGACACTTGCGTTTATTATTCAGATTATAATAAAAACGAATAAGTGCCTATGCAAAAAACTACTACCTCATTAATCAAAACTGACTTGAACGCTAAAAAACTATCGCCGTTAGATTCCCAAACAATGCAACCTTCCGACGATACTTTACACAGAATTTTACAATTCGCAGCCACTTACAGGGTACAACAAGTGGCAAAAAATCAGTTTGTCGAAATGTTTTTAAATTAAAAAGAAGACTTCCAAAAACCATTGGAAGTCTTTTTTTGTAATTGATAAGATGAAACGGTTTTAATAAACATATCAATAATAAATACGATTTGCTTGCATCTTAATGCTGACGGCATAAACCACAAGCCCCTTCCTTTATTCTTTTACTTCAAGCCTTACGCCTAATTTTATAACGCTGGCTATCTGTAGCTGTTTGTCTTTGTCGAGATACTTTTTAAGGCGGGATAGGATATTGTTGAGCGATGCTGCTTTTAGCCCGGTTTGCGTTTCGCCCCAAACCTGTTTTATCAACTCTTCGCGTGTTATGTAAGTATTCCTGTGTTTGCACAACAGGGTAAGTACAGCCGTCTCATAGTTATTTAAATGAATTTTCTCACATTCAAACATCAATGTTTGTTCCTTCTCCCAAAAGCTATAATTGCCTATCTGAAATGTTATGTCAGGTTTAATTTCACTTACCTGCCTCGACAATAAACTGTCGATACGCAACAACACTTCCATTATTCGATAAGGTTTTCGCACGTAGTCGCTATTCCCAATCTGAAAACCTGCTTTAAAATCTTCATTTCCTTCGCGCGAAGTAGTGAATATAATTGGTGTGTCGTATTTATTTCTGATGCATTGGGCGATTTCAAACCCATCCAATGTGTCGTTCAATATTACATCCAGCAAAATAATATCTGGTTGAAACTGTTGCAATTCATCGGTTACTTTTGTGCCATTGGTTTGGTAGTGCACCTCGTAATCCTGCATTTCCAATGCTCCCGCGAGGGTAGTGCCTAAGTCGAGATCGTCTTCAATGATGAGAATTTTTTTCATATTAATTACTTTCTTCGTTCGCGTAATTTATTTATTATGTTCACGTTGTGTCTTTTTCCTGCCTTTCCGAAAACCCTGCTTCGTTGGTATTTGTTCTTATCCCGGCAACATTACACTGAATTCGCTTCCCTGCCCGGGTTGGCTCTTTACTTCTACCTTCCCTTTGTGTTTTTCAACAATTGTTTTCACGTAGTTGAGCCCAATGCCGAATCCGTTAATTTTTGTGTGTTCGGTATGTGCCCGGCTGTATTTTTCGAATATTATGGGTAATTGATCTTCAGGTATTCCATATCCATTGTCTTTTATAGATACAATGGTCAGGTTTCCGGTTTTGGAGATAGTTACTTCTATTAAT
>JAJFVH010000163.1 GCA_021371875.1 Bacteroidales bacterium | reverse complement strand
AAGCTGCCTGCAAGCTGGGGTTGAACCGCACAAATGGTTAACCTCGACTCTTGAAAAAATACCCAAACTTAAAACCCCAATAAACTGGCAGGATTTACTCCCGTAATTTATTTCAAAAATACAAAACGGACTATCAATAGTGCTTATATGATAGTCCGTTTTTTTGCAAAGTAATACGGCGGATTTGGGATGCTTACAATGTTTGTTATAAACAGAATTCATTCCGAATTAGTGCAACGACAATTAAAAACAAAACAGGCTTGATTTGTTATAAATCAGCCTGTTTCTTATAAGGATTATCTTTTTATTCCGGTAAAGCGATTGTCGGTTTCACAATATGAGCTTTGATTTTTTTTGTTTCGTCATCCAATTCCATCAATATGGTATCGCCTGCTTCGAGTTCGCCGGATAACACAATGTCCGCCAACTGATCTTCGAGGTAAAGTTGTATAGCGCGTTTAAGCGGACGGGCTCCAAACTGGACATCATACCCTTTATCGGCAATAAAATCTTTGGCTTCGGGCGAAAGTTCAAGTTTATAACCCATTGCGGTAACACGACCGAACAAGCCTCTCAGTTCCAAATCGATAATTGCTTTAATCGAATCTCTGCTTAACTGATCGAACATCACTACATCGTCAACACGATTCAGGAACTCCGGTGCAAAGGTACGATTTAATGCCTTTTGGATAACTCCGCGCGAAAATTCCGAATCAATCGCAATTTCGGCCGGAGTATTAAAACCGACGCCTTTACCGAAATCCTTCAACTGCCGCGTCCCAACATTGGAAGTCATGATGATTATGGTATTTTTGAAGTCGATGCGACGACCTAAACTGTCGGTTAAACGACCTTCGTCCATAACCTGCAACAACAAATTAAATACATCGGGATGCGCTTTTTCTATTTCATCAAGTAAAATAATAGAATAAGGCTTCCGACGTACTTTTTCGGTTAATTGTCCACCTTCTTCATAACCAACATACCCCGGAGGCGCTCCAATCAGCCTCGAAACACTGAATTTCTCCATGTATTCACTCATATCCACACGAATCAAGGCATCGGCGCTATCGAACATAAATTCTGCTAAAATTTTAGCTAAGTGCGTTTTACCTACACCGGTAGGACCGATGAAAATAAATGAACCAATAGGTTTGTTTGGATCTTTAAGTCCGATGCGGTTACGTTGAATCGCTTTTACTATTTTATTCACCGCTTCATCCTGTCCGATGACTTTGTTTTGCAAAACCTCTTTCATCTGACGGAGTTTCAATCCTTCGGCTTGTGCAATACGTTGGACGGGAATCCCCGACATCATGGCAACCACTTCGGCAACTTGTTCTTCGTCAACGGTTTCAGGATGTTTTTGAGCATCTTCCTCCCAACGTTTAATAGCATCTTCGAGCTGATATTGCGTTTGCTTTTCCCGATCGCGAATAGGGCCGGCCAATTCGTATTTTTGTTCACCCAGTACTCTGAGTTTTTCTTTTCTGAGTTCTTCTATTTTCTTTTCGAGTTCTTCAATTTCAACAGGAACCGAAACCGTACCTATATGTACACGCGACCCTGATTCGTCCAGCGCATCAATGGCTTTATCCGGAAAACAACGGTCGGTGATATACCGGTCGGTCAGTCGGACACAGGCTTTAATCGCTTCGGGTGTATACCGGACATTGTGATGAAACTCGTAACGATCCTGAATATTTTCAAGTATCTGCAAGGTTTCATCGGCAGTTGTCGGATCGACCATAACTTTCTGGAAACGACGTTCCAGGGCGCCATCTTTTTCGATGCTCTGGCGATATTCATCCAAAGTTGTCGCACCAACACATTGAATTTCACCACGTGCCAATGCAGGCTTGAGCATATTGGCCGCATCGAGCGAACCGGGCGCTCCCCCCGCTCCCACTATGGTGTGAATTTCGTCGATAAAAAGAATCACATCAGGATTTTTCTGTAATTCATTCAAAATGGCTTTGATACGTTCTTCAAACTGCCCGCGGTATTTCGTTCCGGCTACTATCGAAGCCATATCAAGCGATACAACGCGTTTGTCGAACAATACACGCGAAACCTTATGTTGAATAATGCGTAATGCCAATCCTTCTACAATGGCGGACTTCCCGACACCCGGATCGCCAATCAAAACAGGATTGTTCTTTTTACGCCGGCTCAGGATTTGAGCCAATCGTTCAATTTCTTTTACACGCCCCACGATCGGGTCGAGCCGGTTTTCCTGGGCAGCTTTGGTGATATCGACGCCAAAGGTATCGAGCGCCGGTGTGTCGCTTTGTTTTGCCGACTGTTGAGCATGCGATTTTTGTTTCCGGCGCGGATCATCATCTTCATCATCTTCATCCTGAAAACTTGAACCCAGCATAGGTAAATCTTTAGGTTCTTCCACAAAAGCTTTTGCTTGTTCGTAAGTGAGATGCTCGGCCGATAATGTTTCCACTGCAAGGTTATTCTTTTCCTTTAGAATAGCTAAAAGAAGATGTTCTGTATCAGCAGTTTCAGCCGATAACGAACGCGTTTCGAGTTCCATGATTTTTTTAATCCGCTCGGTGCTTTTCAACACGGGAATTTCTTCACCGGTCGGTTCTTTGTCGGTACGGATCTGACTTTCGATGATCTGCTTTATTTTAGGTAAATTAACATGTGACTGGTTCAATATTTCGATGGCTTTACCTGTTCCGTTGCGCAGCAAACCCAGTAAAAGATGTTCGGGTCCGACATAATTGTTCCCGAGCCTTTCGGCTTCCTGTGTACTGTAAAGCAACACGTTATGTAATTGTTCTGAATAGTTGATTGTCATATAAATGTTCTCCTGTCGTTAATTTGACAAAATTAATAAAAAGTTTGAATGTTTTACCTACAAGGGTTGACGTTCTTTTGGTGAAATTGGTTGTTTCAAAAATAATACCGAAAAAATATTGAAGAAATAGCGGTAATAATGTCAGGCTCTACGTTAAATGAAATTTTTTCAGTAGATTTGCAGGCAATTTTTGAATAATTACCCAATAGCCGTATATTATTTGTTACTAAAGAAAACATATTTATAAAACAAAAGTTTATGACAGAAAAAATTTCCACTTCGCTCCGCGATTCAAAATCAGCCCGCTGGTTTGTACTTATATTGGTATCATTTACCATGTTATGTATGTATTATCTCACTGATGCCATGGCACCTTTACAGGAAAAATTACAGGGGAATTTACATTGGTCGGCTTCTGATTACGGCTTATTTACAAGCGGTTACGGTTGGTTCAATGTATTCTTGCTTATGTTGGTTTTCAGCGGGATGATTCTTGATAAATTAGGAACCCGATTTACAGGAATATTGGCTATTTCCATTATGCTTATCGGTGCATTTATCAAATACTGGGCTATTTCGGGTCATATTGGCGCAGGAACTTATGAGCTGTCAATCGGTTCGTGGCAGGTTATCGGCCCAACTGCAAAATCGGCAGTTATAGCCGGTTTAGGGTTCGGCGTTTTCGGAGTAGGTTGCGAAATGTTTGGTATTTCAGCCAATAAGGCAGTTGTACGTTGGTTCAGAGGTAAAGAAATGGCTTTGGCAATCGGGCTGAATACTTCCACCGGTCGCATTGGTACTGCATTGGCCATGTTCACTCCACTTCCGCTTTACAATCTCACCAAAGATGTCAGCACACCTATTATTGTTGCCATGCTGTTGCTTTGCTTAGGCTTGCTGGTATTTATATTTTTCATTTTTATGGACAAACGCCTGGACAAAGAAGAAACTGCCGCTGGCATTGAAGCCGAAGAGGAATTCAAATTTTCCGATGTGGTTGAAATTGCAAAAAATCGTGCTTTCTGGTATATCGCCATACTTTGCGTACTTTTTTATTCGGCAGTATTTCCATTTATAAAATTTGCAACCAACCTGATTATCCAAAAGTTTGAGGTTTCCGATAGCTTCGCAGGCTATATTCCTGCATTGTTGCCTTTCAGTGCTTTATTACTTACACCATTATTCGGCGGCATTTCCGACAAAAAAGGTAAAGCAGCAACCATTATGATTATCGGCTCAATTTTATTGGTTTTTGTCCATCTGTTATTCTCCATTCCTTCACTTAACAGTTTGCCGGTAGCTATCGGCTTAATAATGTTATTGGGTATTGCATTTTCTCTTGTTCCTTCGGCTATGTGGCCATCAGTGGCTAAAATTATACCTCACAGCAAATTGGGTACAGCTTATGCTATGATATTCTGGGTTCAGAACTGGGGATTAATGGGAGTTCCCTTATTAATCGGCACGGTACTCGAAAAATATTGTATTACCGGCACAGTAACAAAGGTGGTGGATGGAACTACCCAACATATCTCGCAATATAATTATACAATTCCAATGCTTATTTTTGCCTGTTTTGGAGTGATAGGTATTGTGTTTGCATTTCTATTAAAAAAAGAAGACAAGCGAATGGGGTATGGACTCGAAATGCCGAATATAAAAAGTTAATATCCTATTATCAAAAAAATGAATGCTTTAGAAACTGTGAAAATATTGGTTCTAAAGCATTTTTTTTATTTAAACAAAAGTAGTATTTTTATGCTTCTAAATATTGAACCAATTTTCAACTATAAACAATATGGAAAACAATACATTATTAAATGAGGTTATATCCAAAGCTCAAACATGGCTCGATGGCAATTACAGTGAAGAAACCAAAACCGAAATCCGTCGTATGATGGAAGCCGATGACAAAACTGAGTTGATTGAATCATTTTATCGCGATCTTGAGTTCGGAACCGGTGGTTTACGCGGCATCATGGGCACGGGAACCAACCGCATGAATATTTACACCGTGGGCGCTGCCACGCAAGGTTTAAGTAATTATCTGAAAGCTCAATTCTCAGGGTTGCCACAAATCAGTGTGGTAATTGGTCACGATTGTCGCAACAACAGTCGTTTGTTTGCCGAAATTTCAGCCAATATTTTCTCGGCTAATGGTATCAAAGTATATTTATTCGAAGACCTCCGTCCTACCCCCGAAGCATCCTTTGCTATCCGTCATTTGGGTTGTCAGAGCGGAATTATTTTAACCGCTTCGCACAATCCGAAGGAATACAATGGTTACAAAGCTTACTGGAACGATGGCGCACAAATGATTGCACCTCACGACGAAAATGTAATTGCCGAAGTTACCAAGACCAAAGTTGACGATATCAAATTTGAAGGCAATCCCAAATTGATAGAAATTATCGGCGAAGAAATTGATAAAGCATTTATCGAAGCCATTAAAACTCTTTCGCTTTCGCCCGAAGCCATCAAACGCAACAACGATTTGAAAATTGTTTATACGCCTATTCATGGAACGGGCGTAAAACTGATTCCCCGTGCACTAAGAGAATACGGCTTTACGAATATCATCAATGTTCCAGAACAAGATGTGGTAAGCGGAAATTTCCCAACAGTTGTTTCTCCAAATCCCGAAGAACCTGCTGCATTGGATATGGCAATTAAGAAAGCTATCGAAACCAATGCCGACATCGTGATGGCTTCGGACCCTGATGCCGACCGACTGGGAATTGCCGTAAAAGACGACAAAGGTGAATGGATACTCGTAAACGGGAATCAAACCTGTCTGATATTTATTTACTATCTTATTCGCCGCTGGAAAGAACTCGGAAAGGTAAAAGGAAATGAGTTTGTTGTGAAAACTATTGTAACTACTGAAATTATTAAGCAGATAGCTGACCAGAATGGGGTGGAATGTTTCGACTGTTTCACCGGATTTAAGTGGATTGCGGCTGTAATGCGTGAAAATGAAAGTATTAAAGAATATATCGGCGGTGGCGAAGAAAGCTATGGATTTTTACCCGAAACATTCGTTCGCGATAAAGATGCCGTATCGTCATGTGCCTTAATGGCAGAAATCACTGCCTGGGCGAAAGATAACGGTAAAACTTTGTTCCAGTTATTGCAGGACATTTACCTTGAATATGGCTATGGAAAAGAGAAAGGAATTTCCGTAGTTCGTAAAGGGAAATCGGGTGCTGAAGAAATTGCCCAAATGATGAACGACTTCCGTCATAATCCCCCGAAAGAAATTGCCGGTTCAAAAGTAGTTTTGATAAAAGATTATAAAACATTGAAAATGAAAAATATAATTACAGACGAAGAAAATTTCTTGCAAATGCCGGCTACTTCGGATGTTTTGCAATATTTCACCGAAGATGGTACGAAAATTTCAGTTCGCCCTTCGGGAACCGAACCTAAAATCAAATTCTATATCGAAGTGCGGGGTGAAATGAAATCGCGTGCCGGTTACAATGCTGCCGATGCTGCTGCCAATGCTAAAGTTGAAGCTGTAAGAGCTTCATTAGGTGTTTAAATTAAACATTCTCATGATAAACGCGGTTGAAAGTTTCTATTTCAATCGCGTTTTTTGTTTCAGGCTGATAAAGTAGCTAATTCGTCCAAAAGATCTTTCACCGTTGAAAATTCTTTTTCGTTCAATATCCATGAATTTTGATTGATAGTAATCGTAAATTCTGCATCTGAAACTACAATATATCCCGCACGGGCCAAAGCACGTAAGGTCCAGTACATACGGGTTTTATCACCTGTCACCCATACTTTTCGTGTCATGGGGTAATTCATCGAGAAGTTACCGTTAGCTTCATTGAAAAAGTAATATTTACTTTCAAACGTCCGATTGAAACTACCATTGAAAACCAAATCTTCGGGTACACCACATTCCACCCCGACATTACTCATTAACCAAATCCGGTCTGCTGACTGTAAAGCCAAATCCAGTTCATGTGTCGATAACAATATGGCTTTTCCTGTTTTGTGGGATAACCTGTGAAGTAAAAGCATTATTTCTATCCGATTCGGCAAATCAAGATGTGCCGTCGGTTCATCGAGCATAATAATGGGTGTATCCTGTGCCAATGCTTTCGCAATCATCACACGCTGTCGTTCTCCATCCGACAATTCACAAATACAATCGTCTTTTTTATGCGTCAGATGAACCATTTCAATGGCTTCACGTACTTGTTTTTCATCCGCTTCCGAAAAACTTCCCCACCAGTTGCTGTAAGGATGCCGGCCGAACGATACTATATCATAAACGGTGGTGTTATCAATATCCACCCTGTCGGTTAATACAAGGGCTATTAACATCGCTTTTTCATGGTGCGAAAGGTTTTCAAGTTCATCGTCGTCAATCTTTATTTTTCCATCCAAAGGCTTTTGTAAACCTGCCAGGGTGCGCAATAAAGTTGATTTTCCTGTTCCATTCGGACCAATCAGGCACACCAATTCACCTGCCTGCAGTTTTAGATTTAAAGCCGGCTGAACAATAGTTTTACTCCTTTTTTTGGAATAACCTATGGATAAATTATGTGTTGACAAAACAAACATAAATTCCTTTTTTAAGAACGCAAATTACGCAAATTAATTTTTCTTTTAATATAATGTCATTTGTAAAAATTAGCGTACCGACAATTATTTTCTTTTCAAAATAATCCACAAAATGATTGGAGCGCCAAACAACGAACTGATCGTGTTGATGGGTAAAGTATATGTCGGAATTTGTGAAATAATATCGCAAACCAGTAACAACGAAGCTCCGCAAAGTACGGTAGCCGGCAAAAGGATTTTATGACTCGATGTACGGAAAATTCCCCTGGCAATATGCGGAATAGCTACACCCACGAAAGCAATCGGACCTGTAAAAGCTGTAATTCCTCCTGCCAGCAATCCGGTGGCAATCACAATAAGGAAACGCGTTTGCATAATGGGAACTCCTAATCCACGGGCATAATTTTCACCCAGCAACAAACCGTCAAGCCGTTTTTGAAGTAAAAATGCCATCCCGATACCAATAAACGAAACAGGTAACAACACCTGCATGTAAGTCCAGGTAACAGCGCTCAGACTACCAAATGTCCACATTACAAAAAGTTTTATAGCATCTGGATTACTGAAATTCTGCAACACACTGACGATTGAACCTGCAATCGTTCCAAACATGATGCCGACAATCAGCAACGAAACAGCATTCTGAATCCGAAACGAAACGCCAACTACCAAAAGCAACACCAAAGCAGCTCCTATAACAGCCGCTAAAATCATTGCCCAACCGCTGTTGACCAATACAACAGGCAGAAATGCAGAGGCCATGGTAATGAGCGCTACACCTAAACTTGCACCCGAACTTATTCCCAAAATATACGGATCGGCAAGCGGATTACGGAAAAGCGTCTGCATCATCAATCCCGCTACCGACAACGAAGCTCCTGCCAGCACTGCCGTAATGGCTTTCGGCAAACGGAAGTTCAACAAAATCTCCGAATTAATTCCGTTTTGTCCGTTTCCAGTAAACGTCGCAATAATCTCGTTTAATGAAATATGAATGCTTCCCCATGCCAAATCGGCAAGGAAAAGACCCATTGTCAGGAATGACAAGGAGAAAAATAATATAAAATTACGCGATTGCATTAGACTCCTAAATCCCCCTAAAGGGAACTTATAGTTAAGTTTATATATTTAATTTTAAATCTTTTGGATTAGCTAAGGTCAATAAATCTGCTCATTGACTGTTTTTGATTTTTTTTATTCCCCTTTAAGGGTCAAAGGTGCTGCATACACCAGTTCATATCCGGGCAATAATTCAGGATGCAAAATAGCAATCACATCGCTCAACAACAAATCAGGTCGGGCCACGGCACTTTCCCAAAAATCGTTAGCTGATGATGGAAGCAGGCATTTATTGAAATTATAGACTTTGTTAAGCTTCACGGGACGGAAAAAAGCATGTTTCGGGTCTGCTTTTATCAATTCATCAATAGAATTAAAGTTACAACTCAACCAGACGTCAGTCTCAGCGAAATTTTTCAGCACCGTTTCCACATTTAATGGTAAACTTCCGGATGTAGTATCATTCGCATAAAAATAATGCGAACCCGCATCAGCAAAAAGTCTTCCCATAAAATTATGTCCCGAAGGCATATACCATGTTCCGCGGAAATTGGAACCGGTCATGATATTCGGTTTGTTTTTCACACTGACAGCTTTCGCTTTTACCTCGTTATAGCGTTTATCTACATCGGCAAAAATGCTGTCAGCGAGTCTTTCTTTATCATAAAATGCAGCTACAAACTTAATCCATTCAGCACGTGCCAATAGCGAAGTTTCCATCCATTCATTATTAAAAATTACAGGTATTCCGGCTTGAGAAACCCGTTGTGCATAAGGGTCGTTTTGGTTGTAACCGCTCATCATCACCGCTCCCGGTTTCAGTTGCATAGTCCTTTCCACATTAATATTAAATGCATCTCCCAAATCTGTAATTGCCCCCTCATCTATCCGCTTATTAATTTCTTTATTATAAATAATTTTTGGTGAACAAACCCCGGTAATCGTGTTTATTTCGTCCAACAAGCTGAGAAATTCTAAATGTGTTACCGATGTGGATGCAAGCGTTTCCAGCGGAATTTGCACTTTAATTCCATTGGCAGGCGTTTTGGTTTTCTTGTCAGTTACAAGATAATAACAGGCATAGACGGCACCTTTCACCCACGGACTGTAAACAATAATCTTTTTAAAATTCGTATAATATTTGATGGAAAAACCTTTGGCGTATTGCAGTTGCAGAGAATCGACGGCTACAGCCTGATAGGTAGCGGCTTGTCCTCCGCCGTTACACGACGTGAATACGAAAGTAAGAAAAGCGATAAAAGCGTAAAAAATATTTCTCATAAATACAAAATTCCCATTGATTATGCAAATATACGCAGAAAATATCTACTGCGAAAATAAGAATAATCAAAGGGAAAGCTGTTATTTTATTCCGGTATTGTGTTTAGAGTTTCGCATTTGAAATTACAGAATCAATCATAAAACACAATCAACTACTTACTTACTTACTTACTTACTTACTTACTTACTTACTTACTTACTTACTTACTTACTTACTTACTTACTTA
>JAJFVH010000014.1 GCA_021371875.1 Bacteroidales bacterium | reverse complement strand
TTTTTTTTTAATTGAGCTCTCGCATCATTTTTAGAATAATGAAGCGGTACAAGCCATGAAAAATTAAACGTTTTATGATAATTAATTAAAAGTCTCGATAAATTTTGTTATTTTATGCAACTAAAGTTATGGAATCTTTTTTATTTCACCAAAAAAAAGTGTGGTAAGTAAGGCAAAAATGCCTCACGCAAACCGTTGAATATCAACGTATATTTGTCAGCCTGTAAAATAAATTGGTAAGGCTGCTTTTTTACTCTCAAAATACGACCAATTTAACAAATCCAGGTAAGCAAAATGACAGACAGGATGTAAATGTAGAAATGGCTTTTACGGAAAGAAAAAATGACAGAATTGATAAAATTTAAAGATGTCCATACCTGACGCAAGTTTTCAACTCATATTCTATCGGGAAGTTATTATTCCTTGTTTATACCATCAAATATACACTTATTTATTTGAATGACAAAATATTAAAGCCAATTTTTAAAGTCTAAAAGCAGAACTGCGTTGATCTTCGAGTCAATTATATATTGTATCTGTGTATATCAGCTCAATCCACTTTATCTGTGTTCCTATTCTTTTTAGTCATGTACTTAGAAGTTTGGTGATATATTTGTGTAAAACCCCGGGTTAGATAAATTGCCCTTACTTTATTTATTAAACTTTGTGTAACTTTGCGCAGCAAACGGTTACACGACGAAAATGACAAGACACTTTCCATATACTTTGCTCAACAGAATACAATTACAGCAGCAAATCAATCGCTTGTCTGCGTCCGGTGTCCCGTTCCTTTTTATTATCAACTACAAAGCTACCGCAGGTTACGTGATACCCACAGGTGAATTGGACTCTCAATTTATTCGCTTTCAAACCGAAACAGAATATCAGCAAAATAAAAAAGAAACAAAACGCTTGCTAAACTGGCAAACCTACCCCATTCCCTTAAAGAATTATCAGCCGAAATTCAACTATGTGCAGGAACAAATTCACAAAGGAAACTCGTTTCTGGTTAACCTGACACAACCCACCGAAGTACAAACCAATCTTTCGTTATTCGATTTATATAATTTCGGCTCGGCAAAATATAAACTGTGGCTTAGCCGAAAGTTTACAGTACTTTCGCCCGAAACATTTGTAAAAATTCAGGATGGAGTTATTTCATCGTTTCCCATGAAAGGAACGATTGATGCTGCGTTGCCCAATGCCGAAAGCGTTATCCTTTCCGATCCGAAAGAAAAAGCCGAACACGCCACCATTGTGGACCTGATACGCAACGACCTGAGCATGGTTGCCGGAAATGTGAAAGTTGTGCGTTATCGCTACATCGATCAACTATCAACCAATAAAGGTGAGCTGTTGCAGGTAAGTTCCGAAATCACAGGAAACCTTCCCGAAAACTATCACCAAAAGCTGGGGGATATTTTATTTTCGTTACTTCCTGCAGGTTCCATTAGTGGAGCCCCCAAGCCCAAAACGCTTGAAATTATAGAAAAAGCCGAGGGTTATGAACGTGATTTTTACACCGGTATTTTTGGCTGGTTCGATGGCAAAAACCTGGATTCGGGGGTAATGATTCGCTTTATCGAACAACAAGCCGATCAACTTGTTTTCAAAAGCGGAGGAGGAATTACTTCACAAAGCGAGTTGGAAAAAGAATACGAAGAACTAATTCAGAAAGTATATGTGCCGCTTCATTGAATCCATAAAATTAGCAGAGGGTCGGTTTTACAGGTTAGAACTCCATCAGGTCAGGGTCGACAAGGCTTTTGCCGACTTCTATCCCGCCGTAAAACCAATTCATTTAGCTGAATTACTGATGAAAAGCGATTTCCCTGAAACCGGAATTCATAAGTGCCGCATTGTTTTCGATGCCGAAATGCAGCTCCTCGAATACATTCCTTATGTCCGCCGCGAAGTAAAATCATTAAAGTTGGTTGAAACAGAGATGGAAACATTTTTTTATAAAAAAGAGGACAGAACTGAATTGAACGAAGCTTTTGCCCGGCGTGGCGATTGCGATGATGTTTTACTTGTCAAAAACGGTTTACTTACTGACACTTCCTACTCAAACATAGCCTTATTCGATGGTCAACACTGGATCACACCCAAAGTTCCACTTCTGTTTGGCGTAAACAGAGCACATTTGATTGCTGAGAACCGGTTGATACAAAAAGATATAAAAGTAAGTGATTTGTGCCACTTTCAGCGCATCAGCCTATTTAACGCTATGATAGAATTTGGTGAACTGGAAATTCAGATCGATGCGATAAAACACTAAATCTATTAAAATCATGTATTTTAGCGCTGCTTTATTTTGAATTGAAAGGAAAATAATAAAAATATTTTCATTTTCGTTTGTTTGTTTCAAAATTTACAGTATCTTTGCAGCGTATCTATAAAAATGAGCAATGAACAACAATTTTCTACATATTCTTCTACTCGGTATTATTATTCTCTTGCAAAACAAGTAGAAGTGAGTTTGGTATGTAGATAATTCAACATAATAATAAAGCCTTTCTCACTGCGGTGCGAAAGGCTTTTTTCGTAACAACCAGCCCCTAAATATCCCAAAGGGGGACTTAAAGAGCTAAGTATAAAAAATAATTTAATTGTGAGTTCACTCCGAAAAGTCCTTTTTTAGGTAATTCGATAAAAAATGATTTTTGATTTTCAATTAGTTATGAATCATAAAATTGTCAAAATGCACTTTTCGGAGTAGACTCAATTGTAAAACATAAAAAACCGCAACTCCTCACGGTTCTCCCCCTTCGGGGGAGTTAGAGGAGGCTAAATTATGGACAGACTTTTTATTTTCGACACTACATTACGCGACGGTGAACAAGTTCCCGGTTGCCAGTTGAACACCATTGAAAAAATTCAGGTGGCTAAAGCGCTCGAAACTTTAGGCGTTGACGTAATCGAAGCAGGATTCCCAATCTCAAGTCCGGGCGATTTTAATTCGGTGGTAGAAATTTCAAAAGCGGTTACCTGGCCAACGATATGCGCATTGACGCGTGGCGTGCAAAAAGACATTGATGTAGCTGCCGAAGCGCTCCAGTATGCTAAAAACAAACGCATTCACACAGGGATCGGAACTTCGGAATTTCATATCAGACATAAATTCAATTCCAATCAGGATGAAATTCTCGAACGGGCTGTAGCTGCCGTGAAACATGCCAAGAAATACGTAGAAGATGTTGAATTTTACTGCGAAGATGCAGGTCGTACCGACAATGTATACCTGGCACGCGTAGTGGAAGCCGTTATCAAAGCTGGTGCAACTGTTGTAAACATCCCCGACACAACAGGATATTGCCTGCCTTGGGATTATGGCGAAAAAATTAAATTCCTGATGGAAAATGTAAAAGGAGTTCATAACGCCATACTTTCCACCCACTGTCACAATGACCTCGGCATGGCCACCGCCAATACCATGGCCGGCATAATGAACGGCGCCCGACAGGTGGAAGTAACCATTAACGGAATAGGCGAACGGGCAGGCAATACTTCGCTCGAAGAAATTGCCATGATTCTGAAATGTCATAAAACCTTAAATATCGATACCCATATCAATACTCAGAAAATATATTCGACCAGCCGATTGGTTTCGAGTTTAATGAATATGCCTGTTCAACCAAATAAAGCGGTTGTAGGTCGTAATGCTTTTGCTCATTCATCGGGCATTCATCAGGATGGCGTATTGAAAAACCGCGAAAGCTACGAAATTATGGATCCGACCGATGTGGGAATCGACAAAAATTCAATTGTATTAACCGCGCGTAGCGGACGCGCCGCACTGAAGCACCGCTTAAGCGTGTTGGGCGTTGAAGTTGAAAACGGGAAGTTGGATGAGATTTACGAGGAATTCCTTAAATTAGCCGATAAAAAGAAGGATATCAACGATGATGATGTATTGCTGCTGGCCGGCAAAGAGCGTTCGGAAAAACAACGCATCAAACTTGATTACCTGCAGGTTACTTCGGGTGTAGGCGTAAAATCGGTAGCAAGTATCGGCTTGGTTATCGCGGGTGAGAAATTCGAAGCGGCCGCTTCGGGCAACGGGCCTGTGGATGCTGCCATCAAAGCTTTAAAGCAAATTATCAATCGCACCATGATTTTACGCGAATTTACCATTCAAGCCATCGATAAAGGAAGCGATGACATGGGTAAAGTACACATGCAGGTTGAACACGATGGCGCTGTTTATTATGGTTTTGGCGCAAACACCGACATAGTAGCTGCCTCTGTGGAAGCTTATATCAATGCCATTAATAAATTTGTGAAATAAAATAAACATGCCCCCTAACCCCCTGAAGGGGGAATAAAGTGGTGAATCGAAATTAAAAATAATATATATATTCAATACATATAAACAATATGTCAAACAACGCACAAACTCCCCCTTCAGGGGGTCGGGGGGCAGCTACCCTCTTTGACAAAATCTGGGATGCGCATGTCGTATCAACGGTTGAAAACGGACCGACCCAGTTGTACATCGATCGTCACTTTTGCCACGAAGTAACAAGTCCGCAAGCTTTTAACGGACTTCGCACCCGTGGGTTGAAAGTGTTCCGTCCCGAACAGACAACCATGACGGCAGACCATAACACACCTACTATCGATCAGGATCAACCGGTAAAAGACCCCGTTTCGCGCCATCAGCTCGATACTTTTGCTAAAAACGCGACGGAATTCAATATGCCTTTATTTTATCCGCTTGGACATACCAATAATGGTGTAGTTCATATCATTGGCCCTGAAAATGGGTTTACGCAACCGGGTATGACCATAGTTTGCGGCGACAGTCACACATCAACTCATGGCGCTTTCGGAACCATCGCATTCGGCATTGGTACCAGCGAAGTGGAAATGGTTCTGGCTACGCAATGTATCCTTCAGACGCGCCCAAAAACCATGCGTATTATTTTTAACGGTAAATTAGGCGAAGGTGTTACGGCTAAGGATCTGGCGTTGTACATGATTTCAAAACTGACAACAGGCGGAGCAACAGGTTTTTTTGTAGAATACGCCGGCGAAGCCATTCGCAATATGAGCATGGAAGAACGTATGACCGTTTGTAATCTTTCCATCGAAATGGGCGCACGTGGCGGCATGATAGCTCCCGACGAAACTACTTTTGCTTACGTAAAAGGACGGGAATTTGCTCCAAAAGGTGAAGAATGGAACAAAAAATTAGCGTACTGGAAAACATTGAAAACAGATGAAGGTGCTAAATTTGACAAAGAATTAGTTTTCGATGCTGCCGAAATTCAACCCATGATTACTTACGGCACCAATCCCGGCATGGGTATTGGCATCAAAGAAGCAATTCCAACATTAAACAGTATTGATGAGGCCGGTCGTATTTCGTTTCAAAAATCATTGGATTACATGGGTTTCCAGGCAGGTGAAAAGCTCGAAGGAAAAGAAATCGATTATGTATTCATCGGTAGCTGCACCAACGGACGTATCGAAGATTTCCGCGTTTTTGCCAATTATGTAAAAGGAAAGAAAAAAGCCGATAATGTAACCGCCTGGTTAGTTCCCGGAAGTTGGAAAGTTGAAAAGCAAATACGTGAAGAAGGACTGTACGATATCCTGACCGAAGCCGGATTCAAGCTTCGGCAACCCGGATGTTCTGCCTGCCTTGCTATGAACGATGACAAAGTTCCTGCCGGAAAATATGCCGTTTCTACATCGAACCGAAACTTCGAAGGCCGTCAGGGACCAGGAGCACGTACAATTTTGGCTGGCCCACTGGTTGCTGCTGCTGCTGCCGTTACCGGAAAAATAACAGATCCAAGAGCATAATTTTTCGAACGCAAATTACGCAAATAAACGCAAATATAAATCATGGAAAAATTAGACGAACCTGATGAATTAGTTTCAAAAGAACTTGTAGATAGAGTTTTGAAAATTTTTTATCGTGTTTATAACGATCTGGGTTATGGCTTTCTTGAAAAAGTATATCAAAAAGCACTTTATTTCGCATTATTAGATGCAGGAATAAAGTGCGAATATGAACCTCCGATAAATGTTTATCACAACAATAGAATTGTAGGAGAATACAGAGCTGATTTATTAGTTGAAGAATGTCTTATTCTTGAAACGAAAGCAAATTCAGAATTAAGTGATGCAAACGAAAAACAATTAATAAATTATTTAAAAGCCACTACAGTCGAAGTTGGATATTTATTGAATTTTGGCAAAAAGCCAAAATTTCGAAGAAAAGTATTCTCTAACACAAGAAAAGGCAATTAATTACATTCAAAATTGAATTTAAACAAGAACAAAAAATTTGCGTTCATTTGCGTAATTTGCGTTCAAAAATGATTTTAAAAATGGAAAAGTTTATAACATTAACTTCAACAGTTGTTCCACTTCCTATTGAGAATGTGGACACTGATCAGATTATACCTGCCCGCTTTTTGAAAGCGACCGACAAAAATGGTTTTGGAAACAATTTGTTTGCCGACTGGCGTTACAACAAGGATGGAAGTCCAAAAGCCGACTTTGTACTAAACAACACTCAATACAGCGGGTCTATCCTGGTGGCAGGAAAAAATTTCGGTTCCGGTTCGAGCCGCGAACATGCTGCCTGGGCTATTGATGGTTATGGCTTTAAAGTAGTCGTATCAAGTTTCTTCGCCGACATATTCCAAAACAACGCGTTGAATAATGGTGTTCTTCCGGTTGTCGTTTCCGTTGAGTTTCTGGCAGAAATTTTTGCTTCGGTAAATGCTGATCCAACAACAACATTGACTGTTGAGCTTGAAAACCAGACTGTAACAAACAATACCACCGGTAAATTGGAAATCTTTGCCATCAATCCGTACAAAAAAGAATGTTTATTGAACGGACTCGATGACATCGATTATCTGTTAAGCAAAAAAGATTTGATTGAAGAATTTGAAAAAAAAGCCCACTAAATCGCCTCTCGCCTAAAGTCGAAACAGTTAAAATCAAGACACAGCAAGGCGAACTTCATGGATAGTTTCAATAATATTTTTTCAGCTTATCAATTAATTTCTGTTTTCATCGATTTAAAACAACAATCATGAATAATGACCTTACAAACAGCACCTCACCTAACTTCCCCCCTTCTGGGGGACTGGGGGGGGCTTCTTCTACCCGGGGATTGAGGAGAGCTGTCGAAATAATGGATACCACGCTCCGCGATGGAGAACAAACATCGGGCGTCGCTTTTGCTGCTCAGGAAAAGCTCAGCATAGCAAGGCTTTTGCTCGAGGAATTGTGCGTCGACAGGATTGAAATTGCATCGGCAAGAGTTTCCGAGGGTGAATATGCTTCGGTAAAAAGAGTGGCGCAATGGGCTAAAAAACACGGACATATCAAGAAAGTGGAAGTACTCGGTTTCGTTGATGGACGTACTTCGCTCGACTGGATACGTAATGCTGGTTGCGAAGTAATTAACCTGCTTTGTAAAGGCTCACTCAAACATTGTACCTATCAGTTGAAGAAAAAACCGGAGGAACATATTGCCGATATTAAAAAAGTATTGGCGAATGCCCGCGATATGGGTATTTCTGTAAATATTTACCTCGAAGATTGGTCGAATGG